>CAIVYW010000230.1 GCA_903910205.1 uncultured Methylococcaceae bacterium
AACTCTACAGCATCTAAATATTCATCATCCGTTAACAACTGACCTTTTTCTAAAGGCGTCATACCTGGATCTAAAATAACAAATGACTCGAAATACAATACGCGTTCAATCTCACGCAAGGTCATATCAAGTAAAAGCGCTATTCTTGAAGGTAATGATTTTAAAAACCAAATATGTGCAACAGGGCTCGCTAAATCAATATGGCCCATGCGTTCACGGCGAACTTTAGATAATGTAACTTCTACGCCACATTTTTCACAGATAACACCACGATGCTTTAATCTTTTATATTTACCGCAGAGACATTCGTAATCACTGACTGGTCCAAAAATTTTGGCACAAAACAATCCATCACGTTCAGGCTTAAACGTTCGATAATTAATTGTTTCTGGTTTTTTTACCTCACCATACGACCACGAACGGATCATATCGGGTGATGCCAAACCTATGCTTATGCCATCAAAATCATCGGGACGACCTTGGCGCTTTAGGAAATTCATTAAGTCTTTCAAGAGCTTATCCTATCTAATAGATTCTAGTCTACACTAGAACAGGTAAAGACGTAGCGAATACGTCTTTACGGTGGTAATCATCATTTTTAATAAATCATAGGGATATTAACACGCCCTAAGCCAACCAGTTATTCGCGATCTAATTCAATATTAACTGCCAATGAACGAATTTCTTTAATTAAAACATTAAAAGATTCAGGCATACCTGCTTCCATTTTATGATCACCATCAACAATGTTTTTATACATGCGCGTTCTGCCGGTAACATCATCAGATTTTACAGTAAGCATTTCTTGCAAAGTATAGGCTGCACCGTACGCCTCTAGTGCCCAGACTTCCATTTCACCAAAACGTTGTCCACCGAACTGAGCCTTTCCACCAAGTGGTTGCTGAGTAACTAGACTATATGGGCCTGTTGAACGAGCATGCATCTTGTCATCGACCAAATGGTTCAACTTCAACATATACATATAGCCAACCGTGACTTCGCGCTCAAAGGGCTCGCCTGTCAAACCATCATATAAGGTCACTTGGCCATGTTCTGGTAAATCTGCTAACCTTAGCATAGCGCGAATTTCATCTTCGCTAGCACCGTCAAATACAGGTGAAGCCATAGGCACACCTGCCACTAGGTTAGCGGCCATTTCCAGAATTTCTGTATCGCTAAACGACTCCAGATCTTCTTTACGTCCACTGCTATTATAGATTTTATCTAAATATTCTCTGATGGCAGTTACTTTGGCCTTTTCTTGGTCATACTGAGCTTCCAGCATTTTACCAATTTTTATTCCTAGACCTTTTGCTGCCCAGCCTAAATGAGTTTCAAGCACCTGGCCTACGTTCATACGAGAAGGTACGCCCAATGGATTTAAAACGATATCCACAGGATTACCGTCTGCTGTAAACGGCATATCTTCTATCGGTCTAATCATAGAAATAACACCTTTATTTCCATGACGACCCGCCATTTTATCACCAGGCTGTATGCGTCTTTTTACGGCCAAATAAACCTTGACCATTTTCAGCACACCAGGCGCTAAATCATCACCCATAGTGATTTTTTTACGCTTGATTTCATATTTCTCATCAAAATCTTTACGTTGTTGTTCAATCTGAAGCACAACGGTTTCTAGCTGAAGATTAATATCCTCATCTTTCATTTTGATCTTAAGCCATTCTGAATGTCTTAAACCATCCAAATAATCTTGAGTAATTTCTGTACCGGCTTTGTGTCCACCAGGACCTGACTGAGCCACTTTGCCCAGCAACATTCTAGCTACACGCGCAAAAATATCTTCTTCAAGAATCTTAAGCTGATCGTCTAAATCTTTTCTGTAGCGCTTAATTTCTTCTTGCTCAATATCCAGCGCTCGCTTATCTTTCTTGACGCCATCTCGTGTAAATACTTGAACATCAATAACCGTACCTTCAATACTTCCAGGTACACGTAAAGACGTGTCTTTTACATCAGCCGCTTTTTCACCAAAAATAGCGCGTAATAATTTTTCTTCGGGTGTTAATTGGGTCTCACCTTTAGGCGTGACTTTTCCTACCAAAATATCGCCACCCTTAACTTCAGCACCGACATAAACAATGCCTGACTCATCCAGTTTTGATAACGCTTCTTCACTGACATTTGGAATATCAGCCGTAATTTCTTCTGGGCTATGCTTAGTATCACGCGCAACGCAGGTTTTTTCTTCAATATGTATGGTCGTAAAACGATCTTCTTTAACGACACGCTCGGAGACTAAAATAGAATCTTCATAGTTGTAGCCATTCCAAGGCATAAATGCGACCAACATATTCTGACCTAAAGCCAATTCACCCATATCGGTGGAAGGGCCATCTGCCATAATATCGCCCGCATTAACCAAATCGCCTGGTTTTACTAAAGGCTTTTGATTGATACAAGTATTTTGATTAGAACGCGTGTATTTAATTAGATTATAAATATCTACACCAGGCGCACCAGTTTCTGTTTCAGTATCATTGACGCGCACTACGATTCTAGCCGCATCCACGGCTTCAATTTTACCACCACGAGCGGCAACTACCGTTACCCCAGAATCCTTAGCAACGGTTCTTTCCATACCCGTACCGACTAAGGGCTTTTCAGCTCTCAAGGTAGGAACAGCTTGACGCTGCATGTTTGACCCCATTAAGGCTCTGTTAGCATCATCATGCTCTAGGAACGGAATAATAGAGGCTGCAACCGAAACAATCTGCTTAGACGATACATCCATATACTGCACAGTATCAGACATCGCCAAAGCAAATTCATCTTTATGTCGACATGACACCAAGCCATCAACTAGCTTACCGTTTTCATCAACAGCCACACTGGCCTGAGCAATAACAAATTCACCTTCTTCGATAGCCGATAAATAATCAACTTCATCAGTCACCAAGCCATTGATAACTTTACGATAAGGTGTTTCTAAAAAGCCATAACCATTAGTTCTTGCATAAACTGACAACGAGTTTATTAAACCAATATTTGGACCTTCAGGTGTTTCAATAGGACATACGCGACCGTAATGAGTCGCATGTACGTCACGTACCTCAAAGCCGGCACGTTCTCTTGCCAAACCGCCAGGCCCTAAAGCCGATACACGACGCTTATGAGTCACCTGCGACAATGGATTATTTTGATCCATAAATTGCGATAACTGACTAGAGCCAAAAAATTCTTTTACTGCCGCAGATACGGGCTTAGCATTAATAATTTCTTGAGGCATCAGACCTTCAGAATCAGCTAATGTTAAACGCTCCTTAACAGCTCTCTCAACTCTTACTAGACCAACACGGAATTGATTTTCAATCATTTCACCGACAGAACGCACGCGTCTGTTACCTAAATGGTCAATATCATCAACATTGCCGTTTCCGTTACGGATAGCGATCAGCTCTTTAAGAACTGCAATAATATCGTCTTTATTTAAGGTGCCAGAACCGGTTATTTCTTCTCGACCTAAACGACGGTTAAACTTCATTCTACCGACCGTAGATAAATCATATCTCTCGTCGGTAAAAAATAAATTTTGAAATAAGTTTTCTGCAGACTCTTTAGTTGGAGGCTCGCCAGGACGCATCATTCGATAAATTTCAACCAACGCTTCCAGAGCATTAGTGGTCGTATCTAGCCTCATCGCATTACTCATATATGGCCCATTATCTAGGTCATTAACAAATAATGTCTTAATTTCTGTTATTCCACTTTCTATACAGCGCTCGATTAAAGGCTGTGTTAGTTCATCATTAACATGAGCGACTAACTCACCTGTTTCCTGATCAACTAAATTATGACCCAGAATTTTACCTGAGAGATATTCCATAGGAACCTCAACCTCAGATAAGCCTACTTTATTCATTTCACGAATATGCTTGGCTGTTATTCTTCTACCTTCTTCAACTAGAATTTGGTCATTATGTTTAATATCAAATGCTGCAATCTCACCACGCATCCTTTCAGGAATAATGTGAAACAAACACTTTTGTGCACTCAAGGTAAATTTATTGGTTTCAAAGAAGATATTAATCATATCTTCATTATTGTAGCCTAAACCTCTGAGTAAAATTGTTGCTGGTATTTTTCTTCTACGATCTATACGTACAAATACACAGTCTTTATGATCAAATTCAAAATCAAGCCAAGAACCTCGATATGGAATTACTCTGGCATTAAACAGTAGTTTTCCAGACGAATGGGTTTTACCTTTGTCATGATCAAAAAATACGCCGGGTGAACGATGTAATTGAGATACGATAACGCGCTCAGTTCCATTTATTACGAAAGTACCGTTATCCGTCATAAGGGGCAGTTCGCCCATATAAACTTCTTGCTCGCGGATATCCTTAACCACTTTAGCATTAGCCGCTGCTTCTTTATCATAGATAACTAAACGCACTAATACTCGCAATGGGGCAGCGTAGGTTGCACCTCGTTGCTGACACTCTCTTACATCAAAAGTAGGCTCACCTAATCTATATTTTACATATTCCAGAACAGCATAACCGGAATGGCTCTCTATAGGAAAAACACTAGAGAAAGCAGCATGTAAGCCACTATCAAGACGCTTTTCAGGAGTTACTCCTGTTTGCAAAAAACCTGCATATGAATTAATCTGAGTTGCAAGGAGATAGGGAACATCAAGTACTTCAGTACTTTTCCCAAAGTTATTTCGAATACGCTTTTTTTCGGTAAAAGAGTAGGACATATCGCTTCCAGACCTTTTCGTCATGAATTATTTCTACTGT
>CAIVYW010000231.1 GCA_903910205.1 uncultured Methylococcaceae bacterium
ACCTAGCTCAAACCGATTGCTTTTGGTATTTTGCCAAATGCTTTTGATATTTTGGTTTTTTATTGTCGAACAGGGCTTTTTTCTTTACTAAAAGACCTTTTTTAATAACGGATTTTGTTTTTTAGTTATTAAAGTCCGGCTGTTAGTTAAGAAATACGACCCTTTTTAGCTGTCAGTCGTTGCCTGTTTTTATTTGAATAGTTTAATTTCAAGTTAAATAAGTGCTTTTTAGTTAAGCAAAAACATTTTTTGTTTAAGCAACTTTGCTTTTTAGTTATTGAATACTGGCTGTTAGTTAAGCAATTTTGCCATTATCAATTGAAGAAAGCCGCTTGACCATTGTCGATCTTCGCCGATTCAACATTGAATTTTGTAAATTCGATGTTGAAATGTAGTTTTATCAAAAGCATCTGCTAATTTTTCAAAAATAAATAGCAAAATCCTTTAACGAAAAACCTGTGTTTTAAAAGCAAAAATAACTTTTCCTTAAAGAAAAACAAAAGTTAGTAAAATAACGCCGGAAGTGGCTCTTTTAAAACTATTTTAGTTAAAAGCATTTAGAGTTGTTTAGAAACTTATTTTAGTTATCTGCCGAGTATTTCAATAAACATCATCAATAATCGCCTTAATTCGTTAAGTAAATGACACTTTACTAAGTTTTCTATCTAAAATGCATAAGTAATACAAGCAGTTAGTATTTAAAAAAGACATTTATTAAAAACTACCAACTAAGTTAGAATCATTTTACTCTTATTAGGATGTACTTTATGGCAATCGGAAATGCAGTTCAACGTGGCACTGTTGTTTATATTTACAACGAAGACAATAAACTAAATGGCTCTGTGCCAGCTGGCAATGGCCCTAATGATGGTTTAAAAGGTTATACACCATCAAGGGTGAGTGTTCAGCGTGGTTCCCTTGTTTAATTAAGTTAAGTAATCTGTGCCTGGAGTAAAACAGCTTCAGTTGTTTTAAAACGCAATAGCTGAAGCTCAACACTCCAAGTTTTTACTATTTTCTCTTAACTTAATGGCAGTGAGGGTAAGCCTGTATACCATCTGATGGAAACCGTTTGCTGCTGAGTGATCTGGTTGACACTTCGACAGACTCAGGACGAACGCCTAACATCTGTTTCGCCTTAAGGAGCGTGTATGACACACTTGACGACATTATTTCGTGCTCATTTTTAAGTAATCGATCAATTGATTTTATATTACAAAATTTGTAAGTTTTTAATGTCTCTAGCTTAGAGTTTATCACCATAAATTTATTTTTTAGCATAAAATAACTATTTTTCATAAATAGGAGTTAACTATGTGGCTGTTTTTTTCTAAAAACAAAAGCTCCGATCAAGCAGCGCCGGTCAGCTCTGCCTTAAGTGGTCGCTCAAGATTTCTTAGCGTTGACAGATCATGCTAAACATGAAAAGATTCAGGCTCACCTATAGATCTTATTTAGCTTATGGACTTACTTAAGCTAATCCTGTCTTTTTTCAAGACCCCAATCACACACATCAATACTAAGGTTTGACGGCATGAAAGGGATATTAAAGATTGCATTTAAACTATTGGTTAATGACAAAGGGAAATTTGCAGCCTTACTGATGGGCATTACCTTTGCGGTTTTTTTGATGGTGATGATGACCTCTATTTTTTCTGGTGTCTTGCGTAGCGCGTCATCGGTGGTTATTAACATTGGTGCCAAAATTTGGGTGATGGATCCTGCGGTAACGACCGTTGCCAATAGCATTCCTATGCCTGATTTTGTTCAACATGCAGTGCGCAGTATAAACGGTGTTAAATTTGCAGTGCCTTTATATTCTGGGTCAGCTACGCTTAGATTGGCTAATGGCGCTTATCAATCCGTTTCTATTTTGGGTTTAGATGATACGTCTTTATTAGGCCGCCCAGAGTTGTTGGAAGGCAATATCACCGATATTTTTGCCGAAAATGGTTTTCTGGTCATTAAAGATTCCGAAATCAATAAATTGAATAATCCTCATATAGGTACTACCTTCGAACTTAATGAGCATCGTGGCGTGATTGTGGGCATAGCCAAAGTTGCAGCCAATGGATTGTTTGGTATGCCCACGCTTTATACCACCTATAATCGAGCCATACAGTATATTCCCAGCGCCCGCTTTACTACATCCTATGTACTTGTTGAACCTAAAAGCGTAGAGCTTGTGCAGCATATCAAAGATGAAGTTAAAAAAATGGGTTATGTCGCGGTGACTAACGAAGAGTTTCGCGAGAATATTTCTACGTATTACAAATATAAAACGGGCTTAGGCACTAATATTTTGATCATGACCTTGATCAGTTTTATAGTCGGCTTGTCTATTTCTGGACAAACCTTTTATACCTTTATACTTGAGAACCTCGATAAATTTGGGGCTTTAAAAGCGATCGGCGCCAAAAGTCGTGAGTTAATTATTATGATTGTGTTTCAGGCGGGTTTTACCGCGTTAACCGGCTACGGTTTAGGGGTGGGTTTATGTACACTAATGATAGGCTTGGCTAAAATGCGCTTGCCTAACTATGCCAGTGTGGTGACCTTTGGGAATTTAGGCATCGCTTTTATGATGGTACTGATTATAGCCATTTTTTCTAGTTTAATTGGTGTGCGTAAAGTGCTAAAGATTGAGCCCTTTGATGTGTTTAGAGGCTAAACCATGGCTAAAACGGCGATTAGTGCTCATCAATTAGTTAAATGGTTTGGTGAGGGCGATGCCAGAACGAATGCGGTTAAAGCGGCTAGTTTTGAGGCTAATTTTGGTGAAATCTTTTATCTAGTAGGGCCTTCAGGTAGCGGTAAAACTACGCTGTTAAGCATGATATCAGGCATACTCAAACCCGATTCAGGTAGCGTGACTATTGATAGTACCGCTATCTGGACATTGAGTAAGGATGAATTAGCCGACTTTCGTTTAAACAGAATTGGTTTTGTGTTTCAGGATTATCATTTATTTCCCCGCTTAACTACCGTGGAAAATGTCGCTATTCCTTTGATCTTAAAACAACGTGATTGGGATGAGGCTATACAAGAAGCACTACGCTATTTGGAGATAGTGGGGCTTAAAGATCGTGCTCAACTACCCCCCTTTAAACTGAGTGGTGGCGAACAACAGCGAGTAGCGATTGCTAGAGCGATAGTCAGTCAACCGGATATTCTTATTTTTGATGAACCTACTGCCTCTTTAGATGGCGATACCGGTAAAAAAATTATGTCCTTTATTAAAGATGAAATTCTTAACGAAAATCGCTGCGTGTTGGTGGTTACTCATGACAGTAGAATCTTTGAATACGCAGATAAAATTATGAAAATGGAAGACGGCGCGGTCACTACGATAGAAAATAAAAGTGAAGTCAAATGAATACTAAAATTATTTTTATTGCCTCTGGTATTGGTTTACTGATCGCTATGAGTGCGGCTTTTCTATCTGGAGCAGAAAAAAAAGTTCTGGAACCTGCCTTTAATCCTGCGTCGAACCCTTATGTTAACGGTATTTATGCTAACGGTATGATAGAAAGTGCTCTACCTAGTGGTGAGAACATTAATATTTATCCTGAGGTAGCGGGTGTTGTTACACAGATAGTGGTCACAGAAGGGCAGGAGATAAAGAAAGGTGATGTTTTACTGAGCATGGATGATTCGGTGCAACGAGCCACCGTAGAGCAATTAAAAGCACAAGCTGATGCGGCGAAAATAATCTTAGAAGAGCTAAAGCATCAACCTAGAGCCGAGGTTTTAGCGGTCGTTAAAGCACAGATGACATCCGCGCAAGCCAGCTTGCACAGCCTGCAAGTGCAATTGGATAAACAACAAAAGTCTTATGACTTAGATCCACAATCAGTGAGTAAAGATAGCCTAGATAATAGTATAAATGCGCTTAAGGTGGCAGCGGCTAATGCCGAGGTCGCTAAGAAGCAATATGAATTAACTAAGGCGGGTGCGTGGAGCTATGACATTAATAATCAAGAGCAAGTCTATAAAACTCAATACAACGCTTATCTTTCAGCGCAAGCCGTATTAGCCAAATATACGCTTAAAGCTAAATCTGACGGTGTGGTGCTGTCGATGATGTCGACAGTCGGCAGTTATCTTACACCTCAGGGGGTTTATGGCTCTTATACACAAGATATGAATCCAGTACTGGTCATGGGCAGTCCTCAAGCGCAGATGAATGTCAGAGCTTTTATTGACGAAATACTGGTGTCTAGACTACCTGCTAGCGATCAAATACAGGCGAAAATGTTTATACGCGGCACCACTATCAGTGTTCCTTTAGAGTTTGTGCGAGTCCAGCCTTATATCTCGCCCAAAATTGAGTTGACTAATCAACGTAGAGAACGCATTGATGTTAGGGTTTTGCCAGTTATTTTTAGTTTTAATAAAGCCCATGATCTTAAGGTGTATCCAGGGCAGGTCGTTGATATTTATGTGGGGGAAAAATGAATGGCCATTTTTTAAAAGTAGGTCTAGCACCTGTTTTTATGATGTTAACTAGCTGTATGGTAGGCCCTGACTTTATCAAACCTAAAGCACCGGCCGTTGATCGTTATACTCAGGAAGCCTCGCCAATAGAAACGGTAATGGCTGATGGTTGGGTTCAATATTTTGACTTGGGTGCAAAAGTGAATGCCGATTGGTGGCGACTTTTTAATTCGGCAAAACTTAATGTTCTCGTTAGCAACGCACTGGCTAGTAATCTCAATTTACAATCGGCTCAGGCGAACTTGCGCCAGAGTCAGGCAAATCTACAAGCTGGCTATGGGGTGTTTTTCCCTCAGGTTGATGCGGGCTTTACTTCAGTACGACAACAATTTTCACCGGCTCGTTTTGGTAGTAATTCGGTTAGTTCTACTTTTAATTTGTATACGTTTTCAACGACGGTTAGTTATAGCTTGGATGTATTTGGGGGGGAGCGTCGTAATGTCGAAAGCCTAGCGGCTCAAAAAGAGTTACAACGTTATATAGCGCTAGGAACTTATCTTGCGCTCACTGGCACTATCATTAATACCGTGATTGCAAAAGCGGCTTATCATGCCGAGGTGCAGACTACCGAGCAATGGCTGGCTTTATTGCAAAAACAAATCAAACTAACCGACGTTCAAGTCAATGCCGGTATCGTGCCTTATCAGGCTGTGGTTACTCTGCGTAGTCAGTTAGCGCAGGTTGCGGCAAGCTTGCCCTCTTTAAAACAAAAGCTGAATCAAACCGAACATTTACAGGCTAATTTAGTGGGCTTAACACCGGCGGATTGGCGGTCACCTACTATTAATTTAGATGATTTAACCCTGCCTTTAACCCTACCGGTGACGTTACCTTCTGAGTTAGTCCATCAACGCCCCGATATTTTGGCCGCAGAAGCACAATTGCATAGTGATAGCGCAAAAATTGGTGTGGCCACCGCAGGCTTATTTCCTAATATCAGTTTAAGTGGCTCTTATGGCTACAATAGCCAGTCGTTATTAGATCTGTTTATGAGTAAAGGCA
>CAIVYW010000232.1 GCA_903910205.1 uncultured Methylococcaceae bacterium
CACGTCATTCCGGCATGGACTGCCGGAATCTAGGCTACATGGATGTATACAGATTACCATCCATGGAGCTGGATACCGACTTCCCGGCCGGTATGACGGTTTATTTAATATTTGTGTATAACGATGAGAGCGCAGTCTAAGAGCGAAGGATCAAGTGGGTAACCTGATTATTTTGCCAATAGGATCTTTTTCGCTAAGTTTATCTTAGCCGCCAGATAATCAGAACCACCACGATCAGGGTGTAGTTTTTGTATTAATGCTCGATGTGCGCTAATAATATCAGCCTCTAATGCCCCCTGCTTTAAGCCTAACACCTCATACGCTTCTTCTACCGACATCTTGCCTTTAGCGCTCGCTTCATGCTGTGATTGTGAGGCATGCTGTTTGCCACCTATAAAACTCTGCCATAGACGATGCACTTGAGGTCCAAAGTGCAATAATGTAGGCAATAACCTGAACATAAAAGCAATCGCCACACTAACAAGCGCAAACAACCAATTTAGGCGTCCCGTAGCCATTAAATACAGCAACAACAAGCCCGCAAAACTAAGCAATACTAGGTTTCGATAATGCCTTATGACTAAAGAGGATTTTTTCTTTAACGAATGCATGCCAAAGAAAATCATAATAACGAGTAGTAGTACTAAATAAAGTTGAATCAACATTTTCTCCAAGATTAATGATTCCCACTCAATAATACCTTAGAATGCAGACTCATACGACAACAGGCTACTAAATAACCCATGATGCAACACGCCTATATTCCTCTCTTAGGATTTGCCGCTTTTAGTGGCACAGGTAAAACTACCCTATTAGAACAAATCATTCCCCTATTAAAGCAACAAGGGCTACGTATCGCTTTAATTAAGCATAGTCATCATAACTTTCAAATAGACCAACCGGGTAAAGATAGCTTTCGCTTACGAGCAGCGGGCGCCTCCCCTGTTATGTTAATTTCTTCACATAGACGCGCCATAATGACCGAATTCGCTACGGTACAAGAACCCCGCTTAGATGATCAATTGCAGCTACTTGACCAATCTGCGCTTGATCTTATTCTGGTTGAAGGTTTTAAAGCCGAAGTATTTCCTAAAATCGAACTACACCGCGCGATTATGAATAAGCCACTACTTTATCCGAATGATCCGAACATTATCGCTATTGCTACAGATACAACATTAGTAACACCCAATACTCCCACTCAATTAGATATTAATCAGCCAGATATGATAGCCACGTTTATTTTAAAGCAGTTTTTGAGGCTGGTATGATAGATGAGTGCGCTTCAGAAAAAAAACAACTAAGCTCTATAGCAGAAGCCTTAGCACGTATTAGCTCAGCCATAGAGCCCGTAACAGAAACAGAGCGCGTCGAGTTAAAGCATGGCTTAGGTCGCGTACTAGCAGAACCCGTCTACTCTGCTATCAATAGTCCTTTCGAGCGAAACTCTGCGATGGATGGCTATGCGTTTTCTAGCACTGATTTAATTCCAGATCAAACTATGTCACTGACACAAGTTGGAATCTCGTGGGCAGGCCAGCCTTATCAAGGCTCATTGCAATCAGGTCAATGTGTCCGCATATTTACAGGCGCTGTATTACCTGTAGAGACCGACTCAGTCGTTATGCAAGAACAGGTGCAAGTTAAAGCATCGTCTATTATTTTCCCAGCACAAACCCAAGCTAAACAACATGTTCGAGCGGCAGGTGAAGATAGTAAGCAAGGCGATTTAGTTTGTGCAGCCTTTAAAAAAATAACGGCTATTGATTTAGGCTTACTCGCCTCGGTGGGTATTGATAGACTGATCGTTACACGAAAAGTAAAAATCGCCTACTTTTCTACTGGCAACGAATTAAGCGCATTAGGTCAACCTTTAGTATCAGGAAAAATATACGACAGTAATCGTTACCTATTAAGTGGCTTACTAAGCGATGTTTGCTACCAAGTCACTGACTTAGGTGTCCTAGCCGATGACCCACTTCAATTAGAAGACTGCCTTCTTGCTGCCGCAAAAAATCATGACCTCATTATCAGTACCGGTGGCGCTTCAGTCGGTGATGCGGACTATATTAAAGACGTATTGGCACGTTGCGGCAAAGTGGACTTTTGGAAAATCGCTATCAAACCTGGAAAGCCTTTAGCTTTCGGTAACATTAATGACTGTCATTTCTTTGGCCTGCCCGGTAATCCTGTCGCCGTCGCTGTCACTTTTCAACATATCGTAGCACCCGCGCTTGAACAACTGTGTGGGACAGCCATGTCACAGCCCTTACAATTACTGGCTAGATGCACCTCGGTACTTAAAAAATCACCTGGACGCCAAGAATACCAGCGAGGCATCGTTAGCCAAGCTAATAATGGTGACTTAGTGGTCGTCTCATCAGGCCAGCAAGGTTCTAATATATTGAGCGCTACCAGCCTAGCCAATTGTTATATTGTTTTACCCATTGAATGCAGCGGCATACAGGTCGGCGAACAGGTTCGTATTGAGCTAATAAAGAACGTAGCAAGCTCAGTAATAAGCTATTAAAAACAATTAGCTAATCTGAATCCACAAGCATTCATACCTACAAAAAAAATGATGTGTTATATTTTTATTGACTCAGATGCCGTAATCGAGTCTAATAGCCGTCTTTGTGTAGTGCGGCCCAGGTAGCTCAGTCGGTAGAGCAGAGGACTGAAAATCCTCGTGTCGACGGTTCGATTCCGCCCCTGGGCACCATACAAAAAGAAACATCAAAAAGCCCAGGTAG
>CAIVYW010000233.1 GCA_903910205.1 uncultured Methylococcaceae bacterium
GCACTGGGCATAGAAGATATTTATGAGCTGACCTATCTCTGTAAAGATGGCCAGCGCTTACCTGCACAGGTTTCAGTCACCGCCTTACGCGATGAAGACGACAGCATTATCGGCTATTTGCTCATTGGTACCGATAACACCGCTCGCAAACAGATAGAAAAAGACATGAAGGTGGTGCAGTTTGCTTTTGAATCTGCGCAAAGTATGTACATTACCGACATTAATGGTTATTTTTTAAATATCAATCAAGCCTTTACCAATACAACTGGCTATATCCTATCTGATCTTTTTGAAAAAAAGGCAAGCCTATTAAATTCTGGACAATATAATAAGCTACATTATCAGACTATGTGGGAGACGCTTTTAAGCACAGGTGCTTGGTCATGCGAGCAATGGAATAAGAAAAAAAATGGTGAGCTGATTTTAGAGCAGGTTAATGTTCTTGCCGTAAAAGACGAGAAAAATCGCACGACACATTATGTGGTCAATTGCATCGATATTAGCCAACGTGAAGCCTACGAAGTCGGCTTGATAGACGCTAAAGAAAAAGCCGAGCGCTTTTCTACACTGAAATCACAATTTATAGCCAGCATGTCGCATGAGATTCGCACACCAATGACGGCTATTATTGGCTTTGCTCAGCTCGCATTGGAAGAGAAGATGTCTGAAGATGTCAGGCGATATGTACAACATACTTTGACGGCTTCAACTAGCCTACTGGGCATCTTGCAAGACGTGCTTGATTTTACCAAGCTTGAAGCGGGGGGTGTCGTCATTGAAAACATCCCCTTTAATATACTGGATGTACTCTCTACCATTGATATACTCTTTTCTGGCGCCTCAACACAAAAAGGGCTAACTTTATCTATATCGCACGATACCTTTCCCATTGAGTTACTGGGCGATAAGCTCAGAATTCAACAAGTACTCACTAATTTAGTCGGCAATGCCATCAAATTCACTCCGCAAGGTGTGGTCAAGCTTGATCTAACAGTGCAAGCTATTAGCTTGTCACAAGTACAGCTGTTATTTTCTATCACCGATACGGGTATCGGTATTGCACCTGAGGATCAAGACAAGTTATTTGTAGAATTTAATCAAATCGATAATTCTTTTACTCGGAAATATGGCGGCACCGGCTTAGGTTTAGTCATTAGTAAAGAGTTAGTAGAGCTGATGGGTGGGGATATTTCTGTCATTAGCGTCAAGAATCAAGGAAGTACCTTTAGCTTTAGCTTGCAACTGGATATTAACAGCACAAGCGATATACACACGAGTCGCCCTGCGCCTAAAAGCATGAATGAGCTTAGCCCACCAATTTCAGCTAGGTTCAAAGGCTATCTTGTTTTAGTAGTAGAAGATAATGAACTCATGCAACCTCTAATTACAAAACAATTAGTTAACTTAGGCATGTCTAGCATAATGACTAATGACGGTAAAGCAGCGCTAAGCATGCTAGAACAGTATGACTTTGATCTCGTGTTAATGGACGTACACATGCCCGTTATGAATGGCATCGAAGCGACCACACACATACGTTGCCAAGAAAAGTTTGCGCACTTGCCCATTATTGCCCTAACTGCTGGCGTCACTGAGTCAGAACGCAATGACTGCCTTACTTCTGGTATGAATGACTTCATGACCAAGCCTATTAACAAAGATCAGTTATGCGCGACACTTGAATTATGGCTAAAGATCAGTAAGTAACAAGTAGCCTCGATGGAACGTAGTGGAATCGAGGATATAGAACCTCGTAAACCCTCGCAGCGCGTTGCTGCATCGAGGCTACGGACGACTTGTTATATTAAGATGCTTATTCCTAGCCACCCACCGAAACACTAATCACATCACTCCACTGCCCCACCTGCTCATCGTGCAAGCGATAAATGGCTTTATATTTCCATAGGGCACTGGCACCCGCTGCCGGCAATGGCGAGCTGTCGGTAGTATTGGGCTCGGTGTTGATAGTAAGTAAGACAAAATCATGACCGTCGCCTCGGTCTACCCAGATTTCTATGGCGCTGGCTTGGCCTTTGCTCCAGACGATAATCGGATGACCGGCTTGATTTTGTATCGTTAATATCGGCTTCCAAGTGTTGGGATCAACCACTTGAGAGCTGCCGATTAGCCATAAATCTTGGCCTATGGCAGAGGTGTAGTTTTTGTGGGTTTTAATATGTGCCGCTAGGGCGGCGAGTCTTGCAATAACGCCGGGGCTGACCGCAGGCGGAACAGGGGTGGCCAGTGTTAAGGCGATCGGCCAATCGGCCATGCCGTTACCGCCATCTCTAAGCACATTTTTATAAGCCGTCCAATGTTGGCTATAAGCCAGGACATCGGTTTGCGCATGCAGGGTGTAGCGAAAAGCATCAGCATCCGCTTTAAGTGCGGCAATATCAACAGTACTCACATCCAGCAATGCCGCATAACGCGGCAAAGTAGATGAAAGGTGATCTAGCAAGTCGGCTTTGCCGCTGTCGGTAGAGGGCATGAAATAGTTAGTCGTCATAGTCTTTAAGCTCCTTACGGTTGATTTACAAGAGTGGTGTTGAGTATCCAACGGGTATAGCGGTCATGATGAACAGGTGTCTAGCGATGATAGCTAGACACCTGTGCGTGACTCAATGTTATCTGGCTGTCATTGCTAGTCACATTTTATGCTGGCTAGTTGTCTGGCCGTGCTAGCCAGATGACTGGCTAACACTGCTAGGCGTGTGGCTGTCATTGCTAGGTGTCTGTGTGCCGTTGCCTGTTACACTTTATGCTGGCTAGTTGTGTGTCCATATTAGCCAGATGACTGGCTAACGCTGCTAGGCATCTAGCTGTGTCTGACCGATGTCTGGCAAGAGTACACAGACAACTGGCCAGCATAGCTAAGCGCTACTTAACAATCGCTAGACACCTAAATAGAGTGGCCAGCTATCGTTTAAACAAAGCAGGGCAGGGCAAAATGAAGTCCAGAGGACTTAGCTATAAAAATAAGGACTGGCTAGCAGCTTAATCATAACGACGATAACCATCCAATAAACTTGCCATAAATAGCCACTCTCTGTACAGGTCGCGACTTGCCACTAGCTTTGCAGAATTTAGAACAAAAAACACCATGACTTAAAATGAAGGATAAGCTAACTAACAATCGACAATCTGTTGCTATCTTTTGTTAAAAACAGAATGTCTGGACAAAATATTACAAAACGGTAAAATTATCGCCTGTTAAATTTATATGCTGACTTAAATATCTAAATGGCGACGATTACCGTTTTAAATGGCCCAAACTTAAACCTATTGGGACTCCGTGAGCCTGGCCTCTACGGACATAAAACACTCGCGGACATTCGCGACTCGCTAGAAAAGACAGCCGCTGCATTAAATCATGAGCTCGATTTTTATCAAAACAATGCCGAACATGAAATTATTGACTTGATACACCTAGCTTACCAAAAACACACGGATTTCATTATTATTAACCCTGCTGCCTTTACGCATACCAGCGTAGCACTCCGTGATGCTTTATTAGCGACCAAAATTCCCTTTATAGAGGTTCATTTATCAAACGTCTACGCGCGTGAACCTTTTAGAAAACACTCGTATTTCTCCGATATTGCTCAAGGCGTTATCTGTGGATTAGGAGCGATAGGATATGAACTGGCCTTACAAGCCGCCGATCAGATATTAACCGAGAGACCATAAGCTATGGATATTAGAAAAATAAAAAAACTCATCGAAATTATCGAAGAATCCGATATTGCCGAACTAGAAATCAAAGAAGGCGAAGAATCAATTCGTATTAGTCGCTATTCTGCAGCACCCACTCAGGTCGCTTATGCACCTGCACCTATGGGCCTTGCACCTGCGGCAACAATGGCGACTCCTGCCGTCCAAGAAGAAAAAATCACCGGACATGCCGTTAAATCACCGATGGTAGGGACTTTTTATCGTTCAGCGTCACCTGGCAGCAAAGTGTTTGTCGAAATAGGTCAATCGGTCATGTCAGGTGATACCTTATGTATTATTGAAGCCATGAAAATTCTTAATCAAATTGAAGCGGATAAAAGTGGCGTTATTACTAAAATACTGGTTGATAATGCTGAACCGGTCGAATACGGCCAACCCTTATTCATCATTGAATAATCTGCGGGGATTTTATGTTCAATAAAATTGTTATTGCCAATCGCGGCGAAATTGCCTTGCGTATCCTTCGCGCCTGCAGAGAATTAGGCATTAAAGTGGTCGCCGTGCATTCAGAAGCCGATCGTGATCTTAAGCATGTACGCTTAGCAGACGAATCGGTGTGCATAGGTCCTGCGGCTTCAGCAGACAGCTACCTGAATATTCCAGCCATTATCAGTGCCGCTGAAGTAACCGATGCAGAAGCTATCCATCCGGGTTATGGTTTCTTATCCGAAAACGCTGATTTTTCTGAAAAAGTAAAACAAAGTGGCTTTGTCTTTATCGGCCCCAATGCTGAGACTATCCGCATGATGGGCGACAAGATTTCTGCTAAAAAAGCCATGCAGGCCGCAGGTATCCCTTGTGTACCGGGCAACAATGATCCTTTGTCAGACGATGATCAAAAAAACTTACGTATGGCTCAAGAAATCGGCTATCCGGTCATTATCAAGGCAGCTGGCGGCGGTGGTGGCCGAGGTATGCGTACCGTGCATACGGAGTCTGCACTGATTAACTCCATCGCCATGACTAAAGCCGAAGCCGGCAGTGCCTTTGGTAATCCAACCGTGTATATGGAAAAGTTTTTAGAAGATCCACGGCACATTGAATTTCAAGTCATGGCTGATTCACACGGCAACGCGATTCATTTAGGCGAACGTGATTGCTCTATGCAGCGTCGCCATCAAAAAGTCGTAGAAGAAGCGCCCGCTCCCGGTATTACCGAAGAACAACGTAAACTCATCGGGGAGCGTTGCGCTAAGGCCTGTATTGATATTGGTTACTTAGGTGCGGGTACCTTTGAATTTTTATATGAAAAAGGCGAGTTCTTTTTCATAGAAATGAATACCCGTGTACAAGTTGAACATCCCGTCACCGAGATGATCACCGGCTTTGATATTGTAAAAGAACAGCTGCGTATTGCGGCAGGTGAACGACTGTCTATTAGCCAAGATCAAGTTAAAATAACCGGCCATGCGATTGAATGCCGTTTGAACGCAGAAGATCCTAAGACCTTCATGCCTTGTCCTGGCACTATTGACCAGTTCCATATGCCTGGCGGCCCTGGTATCCGTTGTGAAACTCATATCTACAACGGTTATAAAGTACCGCCTTATTATGATTCTATGATAGGCAAATTGATTGCTCATGGCGAAGATAGAAAAAGCGCTATTGCCCGTATGAACACGGCGCTGAGTGAAATCATCATAGATGGCATTAAAACCAATATCCCGTTACAGCAAGATATTATGAATGACAGTGCTTTCGCTCAAGGTCAGCAAAACATTCATTATCTGGAAAAGAAGTTAGGGATTTATTAGTTCTGTAATTCTGGAGTTCTGTAGGGTGGATAAGCGATAGCGCATCCACCTAAACTAAGGCCATTAAACCAAATAGCACTAGCGGTATTGATGAATCTCACGATGATAATAGGTGGATGCGCTGACGCTTATCCACCCTACAAAATATCGAAATGATTAAAAAAAGCCCAATAACTCTAAAGCGCTGCGTATCCACCTAAATATGACTGAATAGGAAATCGCGTGAGTGCTTATCATCGAGTTTATATTCAAGGCGGCTGCTACTTTTTTACTGTCGTTACTCTCAATCGAACTCCGATTTTTATCAATACAGACCGCGTTGAAATATTAAGACAGGCATTCCGTAAGGTGATGGCCGCCCGCCCCTTTAAGATCGACGCTATGGTTGTGCTGCCAGAGCACCTACATTGTATCTGGCGACTGCCGGAGGGTGATGCGGATTACTCCTCGCGCTGGCGTGAAATAAAAAAAGCCGTTTCTCGCCAAATTTGTACGCTCACCAACGAACGTAACGAAAGGTTGATATGGCAACGTAGATTTTGGGAGCATACCATTCGTGATGAAGAAGACTGGCGCAAGCATGTTGATTACATCCATTACAATCCAGTAAAACACGGCTTAGTTAGTCGACCAAGTGAATGGAGATGGTCGTCGTTCAGTCGCGCCATTACTGAGGGCTGGTATCAAGCATCATGGGGTGCTAATGAACCAACAACTATTGTTGGTATGGATTGCGAATGATCAACCTCGCGACAATAATTGGTGGATGCGCTAGCGCTTATCCACCCTACAAATCTCACTTTTAGATAAATCATCTCTATGGCCTGGCATCAAATTTCCGTTATTACCCAAGAAAACCTCGCACCGCAACTGGCTGATTTTTTCAGTGATCTAGGTGCAGTATCCGTCACTTATATGGATGCTGAAGACGAGCCTGTCTATGAACCGGCTATCGGCGAAACCAAGATATGGAGCAATACCCAAGTTATCGCACTTTATGAATTGGACGCTGATCCCGAACGGATAAAAACGCAGGTGTATCAGCAGTTTAATCATGAAGACTTACATAGCTGGGTGTATGAAGCCATTGCCGATCAGGAATGGGAACGCGCGTGGATGGAATATTATAAGCCAATGAAATTTGCCGATAGGCTTTGGGTCTGCCCAACCGATCAAGAGCAAGTTGAGTCGGGTACTGTTTGTCTAACACTGGATCCAGGTCTTGCCTTCGGTACCGGCACACATCCAACCACGGCCTTATGCTTAGAATGGCTAGCCAGTCATGAATTAAGCGCTAAAACCGTCATCGATTATGGCTGTGGTTCTGGCATACTCGCGGTTGCCTCAGTATTACTAGGCGCTAAAGTCGCTCATGCTGTGGATATTGATCCGCAAGCCATAACGGCGACAAAAAGCAATGCCTTGAAAAATAAGGTTGAAGATAACATTAAAACCTATCTACCTGAACAATTCACGCCTTTTCAGGCGGACATAGTTTTAGCCAATATCTTAGCCAAACCCTTAATTGATATGGCTGAGCAGATTTGCGCCTTAGTGATTTTAGGCGGCCAGTTAGTGTTATCAGGTATCTTATATGAACAAGCTGAATCCGTTATCAATGCCTATCAACACCAAATTACTTTCAGCCCTCTGGTGCAACAAGAAGATTGGATCAGACTTGAAGGTGTCAAGCGTTAACAAGACAACACCAGCCCTTAGCCATTAACCTTTACCCGACACTCAAAAACCTATGTCACTACCTGAAATTTATTTAAAAAAGAACGAAGACAAGCGCTTACGCAAAGGACATCTTTGGGTTTTTAGCAATGAAGTGGATACCAAGCGCTCACCGCTAGAGCAATTTTCAGCAGGTGACCTAGCTCAGGTTAAAAGTGATGATGGCAAGGTCTTAGGTACGGCTTATGTTAATCCACAAGCACTGATCTGCGCACGATTGCTATCAAGAAAAGCTAATCTAAAATGCGGCAGCAATTTTTTCAAAGAGCGCTTAACGACGGCGCTGATTTTGCGTGAAAAGCTCTTTACTCAGCCCTATTATCGCCTAGTTTTCGGTGAAAGCGATGGCTTGCCCGGTTTAGTCATTGACCGCTTTGGCTCGGTATTTTCGGTGCAAATTACTACGGCCGGCATAGAGCAACGCAAAGAATCGTTGCTAACTGCATTGGTAGAATTATTTAATCCCACCGCCATCATACTTAAAAATGATAACAGCCAAAGACAACTAGAAGGCTTAAGCTTGGAATCTGAGATCGCCTATGGTGAGCATCCTGATTCACTTAATATTCTACCCTACCGCAGATTTTCTGGATCTGAAATTGCTTATGGTCAACTACCTGACTCCGTTACTATCGAAGAAAATGGTGCGCAGTTTAAGATTGATATACTCAATGGCCAAAAAACCGGCTGGTTTTACGATCATCGTAGCAGTCGGGCCTTGCTGGCCAGTATTGCCAAAGATCAGCGAGTATTAGATTTGTTTTCTTATACCGGCGCTTGGGGCATACCCGCAGCGATGGCCGGTGCAACAGAGGTGACTTGTGTCGATGCCTCTGAAGGCGCTTTAACGTTAGCAAAAGAAAATGCTGAACTTAATCAGGTAGTCGATAAAATGCACTTTGTGCGTAGTGATGTTTTCGACTTTCTAAAGCAGGCCCGCCTAGACAATCAGCTTTATGATATTATCGTACTTGATCCACCTGCACTGGTTAAACGCAAAAAAGATTTTAAACAAGGCTATGAGGCTTATCGTCGCTTAAACCACTTGGCACTACAAGTGTTATCCAAAAACGGCATTCTGGTTTCGGCCTCTTGCTCTTATCACCTAAGTCGTGAAAATTTACACGAAATTTTACGCTCTTCAGGAAAACATATAGATCGACATCTGGTATTTTTTGCCAGTGGTGGACAAGGTCCCGATCACCCCATAGATCCTGCCTCACCTGAAACAGAATACTTAAAAACATTCTTTTGTTCAGTGTCTTCTAGCTTTTGACATCCTCTCCCACCTGAAAGAAGGGGATTCCTAGTTTCCTAAGAGTGAGTAGGTATCGCTACTGCTCACTGGTTTCTGCTGCTGACGACATTACTGCACCGTTCACTTCACAGACTAGACCCGTCTATCCGACGGTTATTTTTAACTAAAAAACAGAGTTTAAGGCTTTACTATTATCGCTTGGTTATCGCTGATACAGATTTAAAACCTTTACTACTGATTTAGAGTATATTTTATGAGCAAAAAAAGTCAAAAGCATCCTTACATCCCCGCCCTGAACGGCGAGGTTTTGCGGACAAAGCATGATAAAAGCATTGGACTATCAGGGCAGCCATTATAAAATAACCCTGTGATATTTATGGCTACCTGTAAGATAACTATTACTTTACCCAGATAACTTGTAAAGTTCTTGTGTAGTGGCTCAGTTTACTCTGTAAACGGCTCTCAATATAACGACATAATAAAAATTAACTCAAGTCAAGGATATATATAAATTATGAAAGCATGTGATTCCTGTACCGGCAGAGCTGAAATCGGTAAAAATCATAAACAAGTTCCCGTCCTACAAAGAACTATAGGGCTTGCTCTTGTTTATTTGCCTATATTTACGCTACCTTTTGTCTTTCTTAGTGCCTATTTGACGTATTATCACTTACGCATGATTGGTGGAACGAATATTAAATCCTTTTCTGATTTTCTGCCGGAAAGAAGCAGTCATCGCTATAACTTGAAAAATCAAATCACTATGGATGGCTCTTTTAAAATGAGCTTGTCTCAATCAAAACTGTATTGGATATTAAACTGCACTTGGTATTGCCCTGTCAGTGTGGCTGTTTTTGAATGGCATGCTTATCTAGTTAAAATTGTTGAAAACTGGTGGTGTCCTTTCACCCACGAAAAGAAAGAAGGCTATAGCAATGCTAAAATTGATCAATCATTCTGGCATATCTATCCTGAAGATGCCGTTAAGTTGAATGAAGAAGACCGAGACAACCCCATCTGGAATGAATCCGTCGACAAATAACACCTAGATAAAAGGCACAAGGCAATAAGCCCTAAGGTCATGTATCTTACTTTTAGCTTAACGCCTGTGTCTACCTTATGAAAATTGGTCCTTATCAACTCGAAAATAATTTAATTTTAGCGCCTATGGCAGGGATTAGTGATCACCCTTTTAGATCGCTATGTAAACAGCAGGGTGCAGGTTTAGCAGTCTCTGAAATGGTCGCCTCTAATCCCGCTTTACGAGACCATAAACGTACCTTATTAAAAGCAGATCACAAAGATGAAATAGGGCTGCGCTCGGTGCAAATTGTAGGTACTAATCCCGAACAAATGGCGGATGCTGCACGATATAACGCAGAGCGTGGCGCACAAATTATTGATATTAATATGGGGTGTCCCGCTAAAAAAGTCTGTGCTGTTGCAGCGGGCTCTGCGTTACTTAGAGACGAGGCACTAGTAAAGAAAATATTAGATGCCGTGGTCAATGCCGTAGATATCCCTGTTACTTTAAAAATCCGCACCGGTTGGGATATGCATAATCGCAATGCTGTTGATATTGCTAAAATAGCAGAAAACGCAGGCATAGCTGCACTAACCCTACACGGACGCACAAGAGCTTGTAAATTTAACGGGCAAGCTGAATATGAAACCATTAAAGAGGTAAAACTAGCGGTTACTATTCCCATTATTGCCAATGGCGATATTGATTCTGCTCAAAAAGCCAGTTATGTATTGGCGACTACAGGGGCAAATGCCATCATGATAGGTCGTGCCGCTCAAGGTAATCCTTGGATATTTAAGCAAATAGATCATTTTCTTAAAACAGGAAACAATCTTGAAAAACCAACAACGAGCGACATACATAGCACTTTGCTAACACATCTTGAACAACTATATAGCTTCTATGGCAATCTTTGCGGTGTTAGAATAGCGAGGAAACACATAGGTTGGTATTTTAAACATGTTGATAGTATCAGCTTAGAAACACGAAACCAATTGAATCAAGCAATCAGTCCAACAAAACAATTAGCGCTGATTAATTCGGCATTTAATCACCTACACTAAACCTGCTAGCCCATGAACGCATCATCAAATAGCGATGAAACCATTAACAGTGACAGTAAAAAGGCCCTACTTTTACCACTGTCTCTATATGTCAAACAAACTGTTGAACTCTATCTTTCGCAACTAAATGGTCATGATGCTGTCGGTTTACATGCCATGGTTATTAGCGAAGTTGAAAAACCCTTATTAGAAACCGCCTTGGAACACTCGGGTTATAACCAAACTAAAGCGGCTAAAGCACTAGGCTTAAGTCGCAGTACATTAAGAAAGAAATTGGATCAATACGGCATCTCTTAAGCGCTACCGCGATTCGATTTACACACTCAACTCTCTCTATCCATCTATATAAAAGGTCTGCATGAACAAATTAATTACTCGCGCACTGATCAGTGTTTCTGATAAAACTGGTGTCGTCGATTTTTGCCGAGAACTGCATGAACTGGGCATTGAACTTTTATCTACCGGTGGCACCGCTAAAACACTCATGGAACATCAGATTCCAGTCACTGAAGTCTCTGACTACACGGGCTTTCCAGAAATGATGGATGGTCGGGTTAAAACCTTACATCCTAAAGTACATGGCGGAATTTTAGGTCGTAGAGGCATAGATGACGAGATCATGGCAGCGAACGCTATTAAGCCCATTGATATGGTGGTGGTTAATCTCTATCCATTTGAACAAACCATCGCTAACCCAGATTGTGATTTTGAAACGGCGATAGAAAATATCGATATTGGTGGGCCGACCATGATACGCGCTGCTGCTAAAAATCACGCGGATGTGGCCATTATTGTTAATCCTGATGATTACGCCAGTATTTTAGCTGAACTAAAACAGGCGAATAGCAGCCTTACGGCAAAGACCCGTTTTAATCTAGCACTAAAAAGCTTTGAGCACACCGCACGTTATGACACCGCCATTGCAACTTACCTAGGCAAGTTAAATGACGTAGCTTTTCCTGACACCTTAAATTTACAGTTTTATCATAATCAAGCCTTGCGTTATGGCGAGAATCCTCATCAGAGGGCGGCTTTTTATAGAGAAAAAGCACCTAGCGCTGGCACTATTGCGGCCGCTTATCAGCATCAGGGTAAAGAATTATCCTACAACAATATTGTCGATGCCGATGCCGCACTAGAATGTGTAAAAACCTTTAATGACAAGGCCACTTGCGTGATCGTTAAACATGCGAATCCTTGTGGCGTAGCTCAGGCGGATAGTCTTTTAGGCGCTTACGATAACGCTTATGCGACAGATCCTACCTCGGCTTTCGGTGGCATTATTGCCTTTAATCAAGAACTTGATGAACAAACCGCGACTGAAATTATTAATCGCCAATTTGTTGAAGTGATTATCGCGCCGACTATAACGCCAGCCGCATTAACCGTGCTAGCAACAAAACAAAACATTCGAGTATTGGCTTGTGGTTTATGGGAACGTGTTAATACAGCGACTTTTGATTTCAAGCGCGTTGCCGGTGGGCTTTTAGTTCAAGATAAAGATTTTGGTGAAATCAGCCTCGCTGATCTTAAAGTTGTCAGTCAGCGCACACCTAGCGAACAAGAATTAGCCGATTTGTTATTCGCCTGGAAAGTCGCTAAATTCGTTAAATCTAATGCCATTGTTTATTGCAAAAATGGTCAGACGATTGGCGTAGGTGCAGGACAAATGAGCCGTGTTTATTCGGCTAAAATTGCCGGCATTAAAGCTGCCGATGAAGGCTTAGTTGTGCAAGGTTCGGCCTTAGCGTCTGATGCGTTCTTTCCCTTTAGAGATGGCATTGATGCAGCGGCAGAAGCCGGCATTACCGCTATTATTCAACCGGGTGGCTCTATGCGTGATAACGAAGTGATCGCTGCGGCAAACGAACACAACATTGCTATGGTCTTCACTGGTATGCGCCATTTTCGACATTAATTTAAACACGGCGTAACAGACTGTTACGCCGTCTTGCTGAGACTCTCCCTTATGAAAATCCTTATCGTCGGTAGCGGTGGTCGTGAACACGCCCTCGCTTGGAAAGCTAAACAATCCCCTAAAGTTACGCAAGTCTTTGTAGCGCCAGGCAATCCAGGTACAGCCTTAGAAGTTGGCGTTGAAAACGTCGCACTGGCTGTCGATGACATTTCTGGACTACTGGCTTTTGCCCAAACAGAACACATCGATTTAACCATTATTGGCCCAGAAATTCCTCTGGTCTTAGGCATCGTTGATCGCTTTCAAAACGCTGGTTTAAAATGCTTTGGCCCTAGCGCACTCGCGGCACAACTTGAAGGCTCTAAGTCTTTTTGTAAAGACTTCATGATACGCCATCATATTCCCACAGCGGCTTATCAAAGCTTTACCGATACTGAACTTGCTATTGCTTATATTAAACAACAAGGCGCACCTATTGTTGTTAAAGCCGATGGCTTGGCAGCCGGTAAAGGCGTGATTGTTGCACTAAGCGAACAAGCCGCGATAGATGCGGTCATTGACATGCTCTCAGGTAATGTCTTTGGTAGTGCCGGTAATCGAGTGGTAATCGAAGAATTTCTAGTCGGCGAAGAAGCTAGCTTTATTGTTATTGCTGATGGTAAAAACGCACTGGCTATGGCCACCTCACAAGATCATAAGGCGCGTGATAATAATGATCTAGGTCCCAACACGGGCGGTATGGGTGCTTATTCACCGGCCCCCGTGGTAACGCCAGAAATTCATGAACGCGTTATGCGTGATGTCATTGCCCCTACCTTAAAAGGCATGGCTGACGATGGTCTACCTTACACAGGCTTTCTTTATGCAGGCTTAATGATTAGTCCTGATGGCGCGATTAAAGTATTGGAATATAACTGTCGTTTTGGTGATCCAGAAACTCAGCCCATCATGATGCGTATGAAAAGTGACTTAGTTGAACTTTGTGAAGCGGCTTTGACAGGAGAGTTAGATAAAGCTCATAGTGAATGGGATGAGCGAGCCGCCTTAGCGGTAGTCTTGGCTGCGGGTGGTTATCCAGACAGCTATCAACAAGGCGCCATTATTTCTGGTTTACCCGAACAAGAACAGGCTGATTGCAAAGTATTTCATGCGGGTACAAAAAAAATAGGTGACAACATAGTCACTGCCGGCGGCCGAGTGCTATCAGCATGTGCATTAGGGCAAGATATTAAAACTGCACAAATCAACGCTTATAAACTAGCCAATAGCTTACATTGGGATGGTGTTTATTACCGTACCGATATTGGTTTTAAAGCGATTTAGCTTAGGAATGTGCATGAAATAATAGCATCAAGTAAATCTAGCTCCCCCACTTTGAAA
>CAIVYW010000234.1 GCA_903910205.1 uncultured Methylococcaceae bacterium
CCGGAATAAAATGGCTGGGCTTCATGGAGCTGGATTTTCATGATGCTCTGAATTGCTGGTTTTTGCGCAGAAGCTTGCACAATGAAATCAAATCGAGTACGCCGCTCATCTTGCTCCGGTAAGTCCGCAACATAGCCACTCACAGCGATATCACTGCCTTCTTGTGCTTCTGGCAGTTGATCTGCTAAACGAAGCATAGCAAAAACGACTGCCCACCACACGCCCATCACCAAGAACAATAAGCGCCAATGACGTAGACTTGCAAAGAGCATCGCCGAGAGGCTGATCATTATTAGCCATAAATAACTTGGCAATACCTGAAACTGCTGAACAGCTAACAGCCCTACGAGAAATAACAGTACAGATACCAGCATTTAATGCCTCGGTGTTATGTCAGCTACTATAGGATGTGCTGAGCAACGAAGCGCATCATTTGCAATCATTTGTGCTACTCGATTGATGCGCCTCCTTCGTCGGCACATTCTATAACATCCATTACATTGCCCCGTCTTAAGTTGATAGCCCAAAAAGCACGCAATCTAACACGACCTTATTACAGCAAAATAAAAAAACGGCTGAACTCCGCGCCATTCTGGGGTATTATCCCACATCAATTACTTTCACAGGAAGCTTCCATGACTCAAGATGAATTAAAACAAAAAGTAGCGCAGGCTGCCATACACTATATTAAAGATGTCGCCATTGTCGGTGTAGGCACAGGCTCTACCGTCAAACATTTCATTGATTATTTAGGTGACATTAAAGGCGATATTGAAGGCGCTGTATCTAGCTCTGAAGTCAGTACGGCCCATTTAAAAAAAGTCGGCATCCCTGTTTTTGATTTAAATGCAGTCGGTACCCTAGATATCTATGTCGATGGCGCTGATGAAGTCAGTCCTCATAAACATCTAATTAAAGGCGGCGGTGCCGCATTAACTCGCGAAAAGATTATTGCTGCCGCCAGCAAAAAATTTGTCTGTATCGTCGACGATAGTAAATGCGTTGATGTACTCGGAGCTTTCCCATTACCCGTTGAAGTGATTCCTATGGCCAGAAGTTACGTGGCGAGAGAACTGGTTAAATTAGGCGGTCAACCGGTATGGCGCGAAAACTGTATTACTGACAATCATAATATGATACTGGATGTACATAACCTCAGCATTATTGATCCTATTAAACTAGAACAACTTATCAATAATATTACCGGCGTAGTCACTGTCGGCCTGTTTGCTATGAGACCTGCTGATATCGTCTTAATTGGCAGAGGCACTGAAGTTATTACCCTGTAACATTTGTATTAATTGTTGCAAAAGTTTTTGCAGTTATCTTTGTAGAGCCTCTGTGGCGTGACGGGGTTTGCAACCCCGTCACTCATGTTTCGAATGCTAATAAAGCAGCCAAACTTTTCGGTCGGGGTTACAATCCCCGACCGGCATCAGGTCGGGTAACACGACTGGAGTGCAACTGCTTCAGCTGTTGCACAGCTTTAAAACAGCTAAAGCTGTTTTACTCCAGCCTTAGGCTATTAGTCCAAATTAGGCGATTTCTATAACGCTGATATTACCCATATAAGGTAACAATACTTCTGGGATATTGTGGCGTGACCGGCATCAGGTCGGGTAACGCGACTGGAGTGCAACTGCTTCAGCTGTTGCACAGCTTTAAAACAGCTAAAGCTGTTTTACTCCAGCCTTAGGCTATTAGTCTAAATTGCCGGGTTGCTCGACCCTCCTTTATACTTCCATTTAAGTCATAGCCATAAAATCAATACAAAGGTCACTAGGATTTACCTAGCTCGCCCTTTACAATAGCGTTAATTACAACACTATTTCATCGCTATTAATGAAACCTAAATACGCTATGCTCTGGATAGTACCGCTACTTGTGGTATTAGTCGCTGCACTTTTTAAAGTCGCCCCACAATTACAAGAACCGGCTGGCGTAACGCCTCCTGAGACTATTTACAGTCGCTCCAACAATAGCAGCATTAACAAACCCTGTTCAAATGATCATCCTGAGTGGCGACCTGCACAAGTGATTGAAGGCGTTACCATCGACGCTGCACCTTCCTGTGAACCTGATAATCCTTATGACATTGTCACCTCGGTTAAAGGTACTAATAATGTCTCTATGGCCACCTTAATGCAGACTAATCTCGCCCAAGATGCCATCACCCTAAGTGATGATGTAGATCATGATGGCGATCCCGATATTATTCGCATTAAACTAGAAGTCGTTGAACTTAACGGTAGCAGTCCTGATGGTGAATTTTTAATCAATACTTATGATATAGCACCAGGCATACAACCAGGGCTTTGGGTTTATGCCCCCAAATCACGGGGTATGGCGCTAAAAAACTTTAACTCATTAGTGGCTAATCCTTTATTACGTGCGCCCTCTCCTGTCATCCGGGTTGAACAAGGTGACAAGGTTTATATTACCTTAGAAAACACTCATTATTTACCGCACACCATACATTTACATGGCGTAGATCATCCTTGGCTCAATGACCAAGGCCAAGATAATGATGGTATGGAAGAACATGCAGTGTTTCCTGGTAAGAGCCACACTTACCAAATACAGCCTAGACATGCAGGTACCATGCTTTATCACTGCCATGTGCAAACTGCGCAGCATTTTATGATGGGCCTAAATGGCCTATTCATCGTTGAAGAAAATAAAGCCAATAACTGGCTACAAACTTTTAATATAGGCGCAGGGCAAGTACGTCACCCCTCGGCTGCGGTCAAAAAAGCTTACAGCCAAGAATATGACCTGCATTATCAATCCGTTGATAAAAAGCTGGCGTCTATCATTCAAACCGCTAATGACCCTAGACTCATTGCCCAACGCATGGCTAGAGACTACAACATGACAGAGTCTTTTGAAAACTACTTTATGCTCAATGGTCACTCCTTTCCTTATACGCTGCGTGACGCTATGATCATCGCCGAGGAAAATGAGACCATTAAGCTACATGTTGCCAATTTACAGCGCTCTTCTATCGCCGTGCATATTCATGGCCATAAAGCCACGATCACCGCCTTAGATGGTGTTGATCAGCCCGAAAGTCAGCAAATAACACGGGATGTTTTTGATATCGCCCCCGCACAACGCACCGACTTACGCTTACAAACCAAAGATGATGGCTTACACAGTTATGGCCCTGGCTTATGGATGTTCCATGATCATGTGCCAACTGGCACCACTACCGATGGCATGGAACCGGGTGGTAATATGGCTATTCTTGCTTACAAACATTATCTTGATGAGCAAGGTATGCCCAAAATGCATGATGAGTTATTCGATCAAGTCTTTAATAAAGACTATTACGCTAAAAAACAAGCGGTATGGGCCAGCGGCGATTTTGCAGCCTTACTCGGTGATGCAGGCTTAGTCGCTCCGAATTATAGTCATATCATTTTGTTCGGCCTGCTAGCCGGATTAATCATCGCCTTGTTAGTTTTTAGTGCGCTCATTATTAGACGGAAACAATCATGAAAGCCTTAGCTCTCACTTTAGTCATGCTTTGCACTAGCTCAATAGCGTCTGCCATGGAAATGGCCGGTATGCTGATGGATGATAAAGGCATGATTATGAATGCCAATAGCGACACCTTGCCTAGGGACTGCACAGCTATTTCAGAAACCGTTAATATTACTATTCGAGCCGGTCAACAACATGCGCAAAAATTCACCGGTAAGATGTTTGCCTTCGATCAGCAAGAATGGAATGTTAAACCCTGCGCTAAAATCAATATCACTTTTATTAATGATGACCAAATACGTCATCAGTTAATGATACATGGCTTACCGGGTTATTTATATCCTGATGGCATGCTGCATTTAGAGCTTTATGGTGAAGGCCAGTTACAAGCCTCGTTGATTGTACCTAGCTTAAAGAAAACGTATCTCGTACATTGTGAATTGCCCCAACACATGGAAAAAGGCATGAAAGCACAATTGAAAGTTGATGGCGGCAATGGTGATTTGCCCAGCATACCCGGACTAAGCGCCCCAGTAAAAGCCGACATCTATCCCGTTGCTTGGAGCTCATTAACCACGGCTATCTTAATACTCTGTGTACTAGTAGGTTGCATGATTCCCTTTATTATTTTTTTTAATGCGGCCGCTATTAAAAATCTGATAACGCGACGATTATCAACATTGAAACCTAAATAATTATTTCAATATCAGGGCAAAGCAACTGTTAAAATTTGCACTCCTCCCTAAACATAAATTGCAGCTACCAAGTTAAGATCGTAGGTTGGGCTAACGGCTTTATCGTTAACCCGACAGTTGCCCCGTGCGCTGGGTTTAAAAAGACGCCGTCCAAGCTAATAGACTAAGACCCTCTGGTAACGCGGCAAGGAGCACATCGGTCGATCTAATATCATCCGGTTAGCGACTATGCAACTCCTTGAACGACTAATGGATCACCTTGAGCCGGTCGGTGACTCGCTTAGACCTCGCAAGGGATCATCGTAAAGCCAATACCGAAAATTCGCCCTGCTAAAGGGCGAATTTAGGCATCAAGCATAGCCCTTGAACCGTCAGTAATGCTCCCTGAGTCATAGCTAAAGCTCCTTGAACCGTCAGCAATGCTCCCTGAGTCATAGCTAAAGCTCCTTGAACCGTCAGTAATGCTCCCTGAGTCATAGGTAACGTTCCCTGAACCGTCAGTAATGCTCCCTGAGTCATAGGTAACGCTCCCTGAACCGTGAGTAATGCTCCCTGAGTCATCGGTAACGCTCCTTGAACCGTCAGTAATGCTCCCTGAGTCATAGCTAAAGCTCCCTGAACCGTCAGTAATGCTCCCTGAGTCATAGGTAACGCTCCCTGAACCGTCAGTAATGCTCCCTCAGTCATAGGTAACGTTCCCTGAACCGTCAGCAACGCTCTCTTAGCTGTCAAAGGATCATCAACATCGGCTACAGGATTACACTCAATGAATTAAATCTATCCTTTAGGCAATGAAGCTGCGTCCTGATTGGCTCAAAGTTACCACTAAAGCAACAATTAAGTTAAGCCTGCCCTACTCGCTCCTTTTTTAAAGGCGCACTGCCATTAAGTTCAGTCCTCATAGTAACAGGGAGCGCCGATATTGTCTTATTAATGGCTGTGACCTTAAGGCGAAAAGCTATTTTACTTCCGTAGCAGATGAGCTTTAATAGCTGGACAAAAACAACCGTTGCTTAGCTTTAAAAACCGTAAAGAAAAAAAAACCGCATTAGACAACTAATGCGGTTAAAGAGAGAGACACTGTATTCAGATCCAGTCAGCCTACGCTGACTGGTTTAAATCTAAAGCTAGATTTAAGGGTGTGCTTACCAGTCTAATTGAATACGTGATTCAATCATATCTAGTTTGGCATTGTTGAAAGCAGCAGGCGTTCCCGTTCCTGACATTCCAGTCGTATTAATATTAAAGGCATGTACATAGTTAGTATTCAAACGAACTCTAGGATTAAAGTACCAGTTAATACCTAGTTTACCTAACTCAGCAGAACCACCATTAATCTTGTCACCACTTTTTAAGTTTAACTCATCAAACCCAGCCAATAATTCCCAAGCTCCCATACCACCTTTCATATCAAAGTTATGCTTAGGTTTTACACGGTCAAAGGCACCGGTTTTAGTCACATAATTACGTGATTCACCCGTTACGAAGTAAGTCACATAACCATAATAACCGCCCATTGAATTATTACTATAACCATTGCCACTGACATTAGTTTGTAAATATTCAGCCTGTGCTGAGAAAGGACCTAAAACCACAGCGGTTTCAGCACCAAAACGATTATAAGCAGTCGCTAACTGTGTAGCGCTTGCACTCAAATTGCCAGTACTTAAGATAGGAGTTCTATCCATATTACCCATTTGTGTACCAAAGGCAACACCACCATTAAATAGAGATCCATTACCATTTATGTTATTGTTAACACTCGTGTAAGATCCCCAACCACCGACATGTAACAGTTTAGTGGGGCTTTCCATCCAAGGTGTGCCTGCGACTCTTCCATTAAGCTCCCACTGTGTATTACCAGCACCTTGCTGACTATTAACACTAGGTTGAACATAAGACGTTGCAGTATTCATGGCGCCTGGCCCTTGCGTTTGCAAAGCTGTCGCGACTAACCAACGATCTGCCGAATAGTTGCCGCCGATACCCACTTTAAAGATATTAAGGTTATCAACAAAGGCGTTAACCGCCATACTGCGCTCTATGAACGAAGTTTGAATATCACTGGTGGTATCTTCTAAGGTTAACGGCTCTTTAAATGAACCCAACTTTACCGATAATTTTTTATTGAAGTTATATCGAGCAAAAGCATCGGTAATGCCACCAGCAATTGAGGTGTTTTGAGTTGTGACTGTACTACCAGCAAGTTGACCAACCATTCCAGCTCTAGCGAAATCGTATTCAAATTTATAATCTGTATCTTTATAAACCGTACCTTCCATACTCAAACGTGCTCTACGTATGCCAACTGAATTGTCTAATGCAGTAGGAGCGCCTGTTCCTGACACAAAGGAATTATGCAATTGTTGATTCACGTTTTCTTGTGAATCCACTTGCATACGACCATGTATTTCAGTCGTGAAGTTGCCGTCTCTAGTTTCGAACTTAACACCGTTAGTTAAAGACACTTTTACAGCATCAGGCTTAGCAGATTCA
>CAIVYW010000235.1 GCA_903910205.1 uncultured Methylococcaceae bacterium
CCTTAACTGAATGGTTGCATCCTCAATATCTACATTCAAGCTTAATCGTGTCATCTTCGACAGCAATACTTTAAATGTTCGTTCCTCATGCTCGGTAATTCCAGAAAAACCTAATAATTCCATGCGAGTTATTACACTAAAGGCACAAGAAGATAAGCCAATACCTTTAACAAGGCTTACGGCTTGCTCGTTTCCTTTAATTACGCCAATAATGATATTAGTATCAAGTAAATACTTAATCCCATTCATTACGCATAGCCTTTTGAATCTCTAACGGGTCTCCTGAAAATGAGGGCGAATCTGCTAATATTCCAGCAAAGTCGGCTAATAGTTCAGGTTGTTTTGTCAGCTCTTGGTTGTGTTTTTTTATCAATTGTTCTATAAGCTCACTGCTACTTAAGTGCTGTTGTTGTGCCATATTGCTTAGAATACTAGCGGCTTGGTCACTGATCTGTAATGTGGTCATGGTGTTGCCTCTAAGTTGATTATGTTTAAGCCTATTGGCAAAATGTAAGGTATCAAAAGTAATGGTGGTCACAATAGCTTTAACAAAGCCGCTATGATTCCAATGGAAATGGCCATCAATGCGCCCATTTTTATAATCATTCTATTTTCTTGCTCTCGTAGTTCATGGCGCAACTCACTAATATCACTCCGTATGGCTTGAGTGTCGCCTCGTATAGTTTGAATATCTGCTTTCCCAATGGTTTGCCCTTCCATAAGAACAGACAGGGATTCTTTTTGCGCTTCTGCAAATGCAACAGCTTGTTCGTGTGATATTCCTGCACGCTCCAGGTGTTGAGTGAACTTTAAGGTATCAAAAGTTATTGTACTCATGGTGTTATATCCCTAAGTTGTGTGTATTGGTGCGCTTATCTGGGTATCGGTGGATTATACCGCTTTTTTAATGGGCGTTACATTCCAGTCCTTGCCCGTTTCACATGATTCAAGATAGTCCGCCCATAGTTGCAGTGCCTTTTTGCGCTCATCAAAAAAGTCATGTAAACCATAAACACCAGAGACACCAGCCACGGCATGATTAAGACAGCGTTCACTGATGGCCTCATCAATGCCCAAGCCTTGCAGCTTAGTTTTTCCAGTTCTGCGTAAATCATGAACCGTAAAATGGTCAATATCCTTTATTTTTTGTAATGCCTTATTAAGTGTTGCCTCACTAATATGAGCTAACTTTTTATGTTGTGCGCTACGGGCTGGCAGTAGGTTGTCGCTATCGGCTGATCTAATAAATAATTCATTTAGCGCATCAACAGCTTGTATTGGTAAGGGGATAACAATAGTCTTTCCTTTTTTAGATGCTTTCTTTATGAGCGTCCAATATCCACCATCAAGATTAAAATCAGATTTTAATGCTTTGATAAGTTCAGATTTACGTACACACAAGATCAACAGCAATTTAACAGTAAGGTAGTTATCACGTCCAAAGCCTTTAGCGTTCGCCATATCGGTAAATAATAAGCTTAGTTCTTCTCTACTTAAGTTGCGCTCTCGTGGCCATTGTTTACCACCTGCATAGAAAGCATCTAGCCATTGGGCAGGGTTATAGGGTATTAGGTGTTGAGCGACTGCATAGCCAAACATTCTAAGAGTATGATCTCTTAATTTATTAGTACTCGCAGGATAGCCGCGCTTAATATCAGTCTGATACATGCTATTAATATGCTTGCCCGTGACATCCTCGACTAACAGTTTTCCTAGGTAGGTATTTAATCGGTTGATGTGGCCTAGCACTTGTTCCGGCCTTATCAACTTGGTGATTATGCGCTCTTGATAATAACGATCCGATAGCACGGCCACTGTTATTTTATTATTAACGGCCTCTATTTTGGCAACCGACTCGCTTTTACGGGTTTGTTTTTCAGCGGCCACGTCATTACCTAAAGTCACTTGCGCTTTCAGCTTCGCACATACTTTTCTAGCATCAGCTATTGATACGCTGCCATAAGTACCAATAAACATTTTTCTACGTATTCCAGCGAATCTATAGCGGAATCTCCACGTAGGTAAGGCCATCGTTTCGCGGTAACAAAGATAGAGGCCGTTCCTAGCCTGTCGAAACATTGATTTAATCTGCTAATTATTTACCTTGTTTTTGGCTTGCATTTTCAAAGAACTTTTGACGTTTTTTTCGTATAGTGTAAG
>CAIVYW010000236.1 GCA_903910205.1 uncultured Methylococcaceae bacterium
AAATAAAATTTTAATACCCATTAAGTCATTGATTTGTAGGCTGCGCTACAATGCTCTGAATTGCTGCTAAAGCAGCGGGTGGTTGAGTGTCTAAACCCCGCATAAAGTTCTTAACGAGTACCAATATTGTCGCCTCAATTTTTTTGATTTCTTCTTTGCCAAGAGATGGCCTTAAGGAAAGCGCACAAATACCATGCACGCCAGCAAAGAAAGCGACAGCAGTGGTTTTTAGTTCAAAAGTAGTTAATTCTGGTTTTAGGGTTGCCAAGCATCGTTCAAATTGAGCAAGTATATGATCAATTTTGTCTTGATACTTATCAGGAGTCTCGACGCTTATCAATAAGCGCTCATCAAAAATATCACGCCAGCGATTAAAGTTTTCAGCGCCATAATACATATAAACTAAAGCTAAGCTTTCCATCGCAGTCTCAGATTTACTTAATGGAGTTTGTTTTAATTGCAAAGTAATCGCATCAAAAGTTCGGGCATGGATATGCAAGATTAAATCAGCCATATTAGCGTAGACCATATACAGACTGCCAACCGTATAGCCTATTTCTTTTGCAATATTACGCGCCTTTAATGCTGAAAAACCCTGTGCTATGACGACCTGTTCGGCCGCATCTAGTATCATGGTTTTAATTTCTGCTTGGCTATGCTCACTTCGTCTTGCCATGATTAATTGTATTGAGTTTATTAAGAAGAAAGCTGTTTAATTAAGCTGCCAAATCTTTCGGCGACTGATAGGGTGTGAGTCAAAAGATTGTCGTACATGCTGCCACTGTCTTACGACATTTTCTATGCCTTTGCTATCATTGGCTGTTAATTCGGTGTAGCACTCATTACTGCGTACAAAGGCCGCCAAGAATGAGCCCATGGCCCGTTGTTGGGTGTGATATTGCGCTAGAGCCTCACGCTTTAACAATCGCTCAGCCATATTGAGTGGGGTACACGTTCGTGTTAAACCACGCAGTGGTAAATCATCGGGTAAAAATAAGGGTTGCGTACTTAAATCTAGTGGTTTATCAGCTGTAGAACCAGAGGGCCAGCCATGTTGCCAATGGATTAAATAAGCAAATAGGCGTGGATTAGGTTCGGTAACTATGCTATGTTCCAACCAATCATTAATGGCTAATAAAGCAAACATACCTAAGCCTGCATGATCGGAATCATTTTCCATGACATCGGGAAATACAATTAGGGTAGGTTGGGTGGCGCGCAGGATAGCGACTAACTCATTGCGTAGTAATTCGCCTTCTTGGGCGATACCTTTATCTTCTGCTTCTATGTAGGGAACATGGCTGTAGCCGGTAAAGCCAGAGCGCTCAGGGTGAGATCGTCCCCAATGAGAAACCAGCATGGGATAAATAGCACCATCTGAAAAGCCATATAAGTCTAAGTGGATGTAGCCATGGCCTAAAACATGAGCGGCGCTGCGCGATTCTTGCAAGCGTTTTTCACCATAATTAATATAGTCTGCTTTGTTAAGGTTAGTTTTACCCAAGTCCCTCTGTATGGCTTCTACGTAGGCATCCCCTGCGGTTACGACTACGCTACGTACTGTACCGCCATGATCAAACACTTGCTGAATTAAACCGGCAGCACTCAAGGTTTCATCATCGGGATGAGGTGCTAAAACCAGTAAGCGTTCATGAGGCCCTATTTTTAAAGGCTGTACAGTTGATGAGGCTTGTAAGCAAGGCGTAGTCAGTAAGCCCGTGATAAGAATGGCTAGATGTAAGTAAGGGGGAATGCTGGATAATTGCATGAGCTTTCGTATTAAATAACTTCAAAAGAGAAAACTACCGTAATCAAAGTCATAGACACTAAACCTAATAAAAAAATAATTTCTGCCCAACGTTCTAAATGATCAGTTGCTTGCACTGAGCGTATCGATGAAAACGATAATAAGGCGCTGATCATGAACAATAAGCTATCAATAGCTAGACCTTTATCAATTAAATAGTTGGCGAGGTCCGGTGCCATAGTTTTAACAATACTGATTACCATAATGCACACACCGACCATCGTGGCAGAATTTGGCAAGATATGGTGGGAGAGATCATTACTGTTAGAATTGGATCTCTTAATAGTAGGCTTTAGCATGATGATAGTGAATAAAAGTTTAGTGAGTTTTTAGCGTGTCAAGATTATTTTGTGCAGTAGGATGACCGAGGTCAGCTGCTTGTTGATACAGTTGCAATGCTTTAACTTCATCTTTAATGACACCTAAGCCATTTTCATAAAGATAAGCGAGATGGTATTGGGCATCAGAATCGCCAGCTAAAGCGGCTCTTTGCAGTTTTGCGATAGTATCTTCTGAACTCATCGCTGTAGCGGTATCGTTTTCTGGCTGATTGGTAAAAGGGTCTTGATCTTTACAGGCTGGTAATAACAGCATAAAGACTAAGATAGCAGTTATGGGTTTAATAACAGAGTAGGGCGCATTCATGAGTTAGCTCGCTTAAGAGAGGGTCTAAGACAGTCGAACAGTTGTGGCTTAATCAAACTTGAAAGCGCCTGTTAAGCCTTTAGCTTGGGCATCTCTGTTTGTTAGTGGAGCCAAGCCAAAACGATCTTCAATCAGTTTAAGTATAGAGGTGGTATCGTAAACGGTATGATCCACATAAGCTTTCTTTGCAAACGGTGACACGATGATAGCAGGAATACGAGTGCCTGGCCCCCAGCGATCAATTTTAGGGGGTGCTACATGATCCCAAAGGCCACCAAACTCATCATAAGTAATGATAATAGCCGTACTTGGCCAGATCGCACTGTTTTTGATGGTTTCAACCAGTTCATGTACTTCTTGGTCAGCCGCTGCGATAGTCGAATAACCAGGGTGCTGATTTTTATTGCCAGCTGGCTTAAAAAAGGCGACTTGCGGAAAGCCTACTTTAAGATCAGTTAATAATTGAGCTTTATCTTTTAAATGTTCAGCCCTAGCCGCCGTACCAGGCCCGTAGTTGCTATAAAATACGAAAGGTTGATGATGATATTGAAAGTTATCGTCAGTCACGCGTTCTGCGACGGCATTATCCCAACCACCGGCATACCATGCCCATGAGATGTTTTTTTCAGATAAACGATCACCAATAGTTGCTTGGGTCTGTGCCGGCAGCCTGTTTTCAGGATGCGCAGAATTAAACGGTGGGTAATAGGGCTGAAGAGTGCCAACCGCATAAGCGTCTTCGGTAACGCTAGGATCACTGATAACCTTGCCGGTTAACGGATCACTTTTCCATGATTTAAGCTCAGTTGGAGCCTCTTTAAATTCGGGCGTACAAGCGCAAATTAACCATTGATGATTAAGAAAGGAGCCACCAAAGGCGGCTTGAAAAAAATTATCGGCCAAAGTGTATTGTTTTGCATACTGCCATAAAGCTGAGCCAGACAGATCGTAATGACCCATGGTTAAGCCGCCTGCGGAAGACAGTTGTGCAAAACGATCATTACGACCGCCATCGATCTGCATTTGATGGATAAAGAACCTATGCGTCAAATCAGGATGTTTTTCACCGGTGCTCACATAGTCAGCAATATTAAACGGGTGATTGGGCAGATCAGCAGGAAAGCGTTCATCACGTTGTTTATTAGCCATAACCGCTGGCAAGGTTTTATAAGGCTGTCCATATTCATCAACTTGTGGCAGCACTTTGTTAGTCTTTGCTAAACCATTAGCGCTCGGAAAGTTACCGAATAAACTATCAAAGCTACGGTTTTCTAAGTAAATAACCACAATATGATCAATCTTCGCCAAGCCTTTGGGAGCGCTTAAGCCGGTGTTGGTTAGTAAAAGACTGAGTATGACTAAAAACGTTGTAGTGCGAAACAGGGACATTTTGAATGCTCTAGGTTAGGTTTGAAATCTAGGGTCTAGTTGATTGCTGTACTGCTCTTGTCCAATGGACGCCGTAGGCACAGGTCGCGGCCTGTCCCTACATTACATGCGTAATATGAGGATCAAGATTAGCAATATGGCCTTGTTCATCAAAATAGACGGTCATCAATTTGGAATTTTTACACTGCTGTAAAGTGTCAGCATTGACGTTATAAAAATCGCACAGGTCTTCATCGCTAATAACCTTTTGAGCGGCAGGCAATAACTTTTGTGAGCGTAAGGCTTTAGCGAAAATCCAACAGAGCCAAAGCAAGGTCATGACTACTAAGGCCGCAAGATAAATTTCCATGAGTTCTAATAGACTTTTGTAACCACCAAACCAACGCATTTCATTAATCATTTTCTTATCGCCCATCACCCAATTGCTTAAGGCGACTAAAGGAATCAATAAGTATATCCACATCACCCAACAGAGCAACCAGACAAATACGGCGCTGATACGTTTACGTATAGTTTGTAGTTGCGGGGCATTAATAATATATTCTTTCATTTGCTGCGCAAACCTCTGTCTACTGTGACCCATACGGCGCGTTGACCGCGTTTCTTTTTAAGGGCGCGAACGGAGCCCACTATCGTAGTGCCTACGTTAATCATCCAATACACCAGAGGATACCAAACCATCCAGTAATAATAGCGGGCTACACCACCGGTGCGTGATTCGTAATGTGAGTCTATAAATAGACTCACGCCAAATTGTATTAAACAGGTTAGGCTCAGCAACATACTGGTCCAGCTAGGGCTTAGATCATGTAAAGATTGCCTTGTAGATTCAGTGAATAACTCAAAAGGTGTAAATAATAAATGGGCCAATATCAAAAAAGCCCAAACGATACTGATTAAACATTCACCATAGAGTAACCACATGCCGCGTGATGACCAGCGAAACAGCGCAGGAAAATAACGAATTAGCACTTCGGTACCCCCTTGCGCCCAACGTGAGCGTTGCTTCCATAAGCCTTCTAAGGATTCCGGCATTAGCACCCAACACAAGGCATTGGGTTCAAAGTAAATCGACCAGCCGGCTAGCTGCAATTTCCAGCTAATGTCGATATCTTCAGTGACCATGTCGTTGCTCCAATAGCCAACATCGTGTAAGGCTGATTTACGGAACGCAGCAATCACTCCAGAGACGGTAAAGATATGACCATAAGAGCGTTGCGCACGTTTAATCATACCAACAATGGCTGAAAACTCACCGACCTGAATGCGACCTAACAGCGTAGAACGATTACGAATGCGCGGATTGCCAGTTACTGCACCGACATTAGGATTGTCTTGGAAATGGCGCACCATCCAAGCCACGGCTTCGGGCGCTAATAAGGCATCACCATCAATACAAATCAGAAACTCATGCTGGGCTAGCAAGGCACCCGCCCGTAAGCCCATAGCCTTGCCTTGATTAGTATGTAAATTAATCACCCGTAGCTGAGAATGACATTCGGCTAGTTCTTCTAAGATTTCTAGGGTGTTATCTTTACTACCATCATTAATAGCAATGATTTCAAAGTTGGGATATTTTTGTTTTAACAAAATACCTACGGTATCACGTACATTATCACCTTCGTTATAA
>CAIVYW010000237.1 GCA_903910205.1 uncultured Methylococcaceae bacterium
AACCGTCGGATAGACGGGGCTAGTCTGTGAAGTGAACGGTGCAGTCATGTCGTCAGCAGCAGAAACCAGTGAGCAGTAGCGATACCTACTCACTCTTAGGAAACTAGGAATCCCCTTCCTTCAGGTGGGGGAGGATGTCAAAGTGAGTAATGGTAACTGGAGTAAAACAGCTTTAGCTGTTTTAAAAGTAACAGATGCTGCGTAACCATTCACCTCTCCCCCTTTGAAAAAGGGGGATTGAGGTGGCTAAATGATTACATGTTTTCTTTAATGCTTGTGTCGCACAAAGCAACGAACTAGGTTCAAAATAAGCCTGTTATCTTGCCATTATCATCAATATCAATGCGCTCAGCAGCTGGCACTTTCGGTAAGCCAGGCATGGTCATAATGTCACCTGTAATGGCAACAATAAAGCCCGCGCCATTGGCGAGTTTAAGTTCACGTATTTCTAAGGTATGGCCAGTCGGTGCTCCTTTAACAGTAGGATCAGTAGAAAAGGACATTTGGGTTTTTGCTATGCAGATAGGGAATTGTCCATAATCGACATTCCATTCGGCGAGCTGAGCTTTTATTTTGGCACTGGCGCTAATGCCCGTTGCGCCATAGAGCTTGGTGGCGATGGTTTCGATTTTATCCCATAAACTTAGGTTTTCGTCATAGACATAAGTAAAGCTGGGCTCACGCGCATCGACAATATCAATAATACCTTGTGCCAAGTCTTCGGCACCCGCACCGCCGTTAGCCCAATGTTTAGAGACGATACAGGTTGCGCCTAAAGCCGCACATTGCTGTTGTAATAAAGCAATTTCCGCATCGCTATCAAAGGTGAAATGATTAATACAAACCACACAAGGTAAACCATAGTGCTGGGTAATATTGTGGTAATGGCGTTCAAGATTAACAAAACCTTGTTCTAGCGCGACTAGGTTTTCTTGATTTAAGTCGTCTTTAGTCACGCCGCCATGAAATTTTAAGGCTCTGATGGTAGCAACTAAGACCACGGCTGAAGGTGTTAATCCCGACATGCGGCATTTAATATCAATAAATTTCTCAGCACCTAAATCAGCACCAAAACCGGCTTCGGTAACTACATAATCAGCCAGCTTTAAAGCAGTTTTCGTAGCCGTTACGGTGTTGCAGCCATGAGCGATATTAGCAAAAGGACCGCCATGAATGATGGCTATATTATTTTCTAAGGTTTGTACCAAGTTAGGGTTGATCGCATCTTTTAATAAAGCGGCCATAGCCCCTTGAGCCTTTAAATCACTGGCATAAACGGGGGTGGTGCGGTCTGATTTATAGCCGATGATGATGCGGCCTAAGCGTTTTTTAAGGTCAGCGCGATTAGTCGCCAAGCATAAGATAGCCATCACTTCAGAGGCCACTACGATGTCATAACCGTCTTCACGTAAATAACCATTAGCAGGGCCACCCATGCCGACGACAATATGACGCAGAGCACGATCATTCATGTCGACCACACGCTTCCATTGGATACGCCGTGGATCTATATCTAAGCTGTTGCCATGATTGATGTGATTGTCTATTAATGCAGATAACAGATTATGAGCCACGCCTATGGCATGAAAGTCACCGGTAAAATGCAGGTTGATGTCTTCCATCGGTACCACTTGCGCATAACCGCCACCGGCAGCACCACCTTTGACACCAAAGCAAGGGCCTAAGGAAGGCTCGCGTAGGCACATGATGGTTTTTTTGCCTAAACGGTTCATGGCATCACCTAAACCGACTGTGGTAGTGGTCTTGCCTTCACCGGCAGGGGTAGGGCTAATGGCGGTTACCAGTATCAGTTTGCCCTCTTGTTTATCGGCTAAACTATTGAGGTATTCAAGTGACAACTTAGCTTTGTAATGACCATGAGGCTCTAAATGCTCAGGATCTATATTGTACTGTTCTTTCGCTAAAGTGATGATCGGTCGCAGGGTGGCTTGTTGAGCAATTTCTATATCTGACATGTAATTCCTAAGCTAATACTGTTTCTAGCGGTTACGCCCATTGTCATTAAGTTAAGTAATCAGTGCCTGGAGTAAAACAGCTTCAGCTGTTTTAAAACGCTGAACTGAAGCTCAGCACTCCAAGTTTTTACTATTTTCTCTTAACTTAATGCCAGTGAGCGGTTACGCCACGAAGAATTTAAGTAGGTCGGGTTAGCGATAGCGTAACCCGACAACTTCTATTAAGACCTTATGCTTGTAATCATTTAGTCCACCCTCTGTAGAGAGGGGGTAGGGGGATATTAGATAAATCCCCCTCAATCCCCCTTTTACAAAGGGGGAAGTTTATAGTTACTTGAGTTTAACTATAAACCGGAAAACGCTTACACAGCGCACTCACTTTTTCACGTACTGCGGCAATCACAGTATCGTCTTCCATGTTTTCCATGACATCACACATCATGTTAGCGATTTCTATCACTTCGGCTTCTTTAAAGCCACGGGTAGTCGGGGCTGGTGTGCCGACACGAATACCGCTGGTTACGAAAGGCGATTGCGGGTCATTAGGTACCGCATTTTTGTTGACAGTAATATGAGCTTTGCTGAGCGCGGCATCCGCTGCTTTGCCGGTAATGCCTTTAGGAATTAATGACACCAACATCAAATGATTGTCAGTGCCTTCTGAAACGATTTCAAAGCCGCGCTTGATAAAAACTTCAGCCATCGCTTTTGCATTGTTAATGACTTGTTGCTGATAAACTTTAAATTCTGGCTGCATTGCTTCTTTAAAGGCGACAGCTTTAGCAGCGATAATGTGCATCGCAGGGCCGCCTTGTATGCCAGGAAAAATACTGGAATCAATCTTTTTCTCGATCTCAGGATTGCTTTTACAAACTATCAGACCGCCACGAGGGCCACGTAAAGACTTATGCGTGGTACTGGTAACCACGTCGGCAAAAGGTACCGGATTAGGATATAGGCCAGCCGCAACCAAGCCCGCAACATGCGCCATATCAACCACAAAGTAAGCGCCTACTTTATCTGCGATATCGCGAAATTTTTGCCAGTCCCAAACGCGTGAGTAGGCAGAAAAGCCAGCAATGATCAGTTTTGGTTTGTGTTCTAAAGCGAGTGCTTCTACTTGTGCGTAATCAATTTCACCGCTTTCAGAGGCTAAGCCATATTGTATCGCCTTGTAGATCTTTCCAGAGAAATTAGGTTTAGCGCCATGGGTTAAATGACCGCCGTCAGCCAGACTTAAACCTAAAATAGTATCGCCCGGTTGGATTAGAGCCATAAATACGGCCATATTAGCTTGAGAGCCAGAGTGTGGCTGTACATTGGCATAATCAGCGGCAAACAAGGCTTTAGCCCGATCAATAGCGAGTTGTTCGACTTTATCGACAAATTCACAGCCACCATAATAACGTTTGCCAGGATAGCCTTCGGCGTATTTATTGGTTAATTGCGAGCCTTGTGCTTCCATGACTCTTGGGCTGGCATAGTTTTCTGAAGCGATCAATTCGATATGATCTTCTTGACGACCGCGCTCTTCTTCCATAGCCTGAAATAGATCATCATCAAAGCCTTCGATGGACATAGATTTTTTAAACATGGGATTCCCTAAATTTTAAAGTATTGTGGGTATAACAGTAGGATGGAGTAATAAAAGTTGTAAGTCGGCTACATTAGTACCGGTTGCACCGGTCATCAGTAAATCTTGTGAGCTTTGTAGAGCCGTATATGAGTCGTTGTTATTGAGTAAGGCTAATGGATCTAGGTTCGCTTTGATCATGCGCGATAAGCTGTCTTGATCAACAATGCCGCCAGCGGCATCAGTAGGGCCATCACGACCATCTGTGCCACCACTCAAAAAAGTCCAATTGCCTGTTAAGTCATGCTGCTTTGCGGCCAGCGCAAAAGCCAGAGCCATTTCTTGATTGCGTCCGCCACGTCCTGTGCCTTTTAGACTGACGGTGGTTTCTCCACCGGCCACTAAGGCGAGTGTGTGATTCATGCCGCTATGGCTTAATTGTTTTGCGGCCAGTACCCATGTTTCTGCAACCGTTCTTGCCTCTCCGCATAGATGTGCGTCATACACTTGAGTTTGATAGCCCAGTTGCTCTGCGGCATTGAACGCTGCCTTAACACTGATAGTATTGCTGCCGATTAAGGTCTGAGTGCTGTTTTTAAAAATAATATCATCGGCTTTGGGTGTTTCAGGACATTTTCCTAGTTTACCTTGTTCTAAATGCTGCCTTACCTTGTCAGGCACTAAATCCCAAACGCCGTAGGTGTTAAAGATGGCAATAGCATCGCTATAAGTACTAGGGTCAGGAAGCGTAGGGCCACTGGCAATGCTGCTTAAATCATCACCTACTACATCGGATAATATAAACGCATGTATATCGGCTGGTGCGGCTAGACGAGTAAAGCCGCCACCTTTTAGTTTAGATAAGTGTTTACGGACACAATTTATTTGGTTAATCGTAGCGCTGCAAGACAGTAGTAAATCAGTGGTAGCGATCTTATCAGGCAGCGTAATCGCATCAACTGGATAGGGAATCAGCGCTGATCCCCCGCCACTGACTAAAACTAAAACCAGCTCATGCTTTTGTGCGTGACTTAGCAACTTGGCGCAGCAAAGTGCGGCATGATAACCATTTTGATCAGGTAACGGATGACCCGCACCCATTACTTTAGTTTGCGGGACTTTTGTTACATTTTCATAATTAGTCACGGCAAGGCTAGGCGTTGCCAATAAGTGCGCCGGTATAATTTCTTGAGCCGCTTTAGACATCGCGCAAGCGGCTTTACCTAGTGCAATAAGCTGTATCTTAGACCAATGCCCCGTTCGTATTTGGCTAGCGTCTTCTAGGTTTAGTCTGAGCGTTATACCTTGGTCATCTGAACGTAAACAGTGGCTAATAGCTAAATAAGGATCAGCGGCTTTAATGCCTGCCTGAAAAATGCTTAAGGCTGCTGATCTTGATAATGAATGTGGGATTGCACAATAGCTCATAAGGACCGATGTTGATTAAGCCATGTCTTTAGCTAAAGCGTAGATGTTTTCAGCATCTAGTACCTGTTTGTTGTCGGTAAATAATTGAGCGATACAGGCGCGATGTAAGGCCAGTTTTAGGGTGCCAAAGCCTATGGCTCCCCAGATGATTTTGCCATGACGCAAAGTACCTTTATCCATCATGTCAGTGCCACCTATGCCTAGAGGCGGAGTGGCATTAGCATCGGCAATCATTTCTAAGCTAGGATTATGTTGCCATTGTTCAGTGCTAAGCAGTTCAATACCTGCAGCGCCCGTTGCTAAAACAATATGAGCATCTTTTATAGCCAATGCGCGGGCGTGATTATCAAAAGCTTCAATAGGCGTAAGAGTGACACCAAAACGAGCTTTCATATTATCACAAGCGGCTGTTGCTCTAACCATAGTGCGTGCCGTAAGTGATACGTTCGCGCCTTCTTGAGCTAACATCGTTGCCGCGCGTTGTCCCACAGGGCCAGTACCTGCTAACACCACCGCTTTTTTGCCGGCGAGTACGCCACTGGTGGCAAGTTTTGCAACGGCTGCCGCTGCTGTGGTATTGCTGCCATTACTGTCTAGCATGACAGAAACCTGAAAGCCGTAAAAGAAGCACGCTTGTACCGCAGTCAATAATTGTTGGCCAGCTATCATGTCGCTACCCCCAATAAAAATAGCGGTGTTTTTTTTATCTTTGGGTGCGCGGGTAAAAATAGCGCCTTCAACCAGTGCAGTAATATTTTCTGGTGTTAATCCACTATGACCAATCACATGATCAGCCCCACCATCATAGCCAACTACCGTATCGAAAACCGATGGGTGACTGTCTGTGTCGAATTGGAATAGCAATTTTTTCATTAACCTACCTGTGACTATGCGTTAATGCAATGATTTTAGGTCTTATTATACCCGATAAAATAATCTCTGCCGTGATTAAGGAATGCGCATGAAATAATATATCTCGCTCCCCCCTTTGAAAAAGGAGGGCTGGGGGAATTTTTAAAATCATAGTTACTGACCTGTGTTGTGCTTGTTTCTAAGTGAATAACAACAAAATGATTGTTCTGTGTCTACACGGGGTGTTTTTAATTGATTAGGAATGATACGATTGGCCTAATTTATAAATTGCTCGTTTATAGTATCATTATAAAATTATGAACTAAGAGCTCGCGGTTTTTGTAGAGGTACTCGGTAAACAGAGATCGAGTATTGGGGAGTTTACTAGCTAAGCTCTATTATCTGAGAAGGATTAAAGGAAAATAAATGAAAACACCTGTTCATATTGCGGTTTCCGGTGCGGCCGGGCAAATTAGTTATTCGTTGCTTTTTCGCTTGGCAGCGGGTTTGTTATTAGGCCCTGATCAACCTATTATTTTGCATTTACTTGAAATTGCACCGGCAATGAATGCCTTGAAAGGCGTGGTCATGGAATTAAATGATTGTGCAAGTCCATTGTTGCATGGCATTGAAATGACCGATGATCCCACGATTGCCTTTAAGAATGTTGATTATGTTTTTTTGGTAGGCGCAAGGCCGAGAGTAGCCGGTATGGAGCGCAAAGATTTACTGGCCATTAATGCGCAAATTTTTGCCGTACAAGGTAAGGCCTTAAATGCAGTCGCTAACCGTAATGTTAAAGTATTGGTAACGGGTAATCCTGCTAATACGAATGCCTTAATCGCCTTAAAAAATGCCCCAGACTTAAGTGCTGAAAACTTTTCGTCTATGAGTCGTTTGGATCATAATCGAGCCATTAGTCAATTAGCAGAAAAATGTGGCATTCTAACCACGGATATAAAGACGATGAGTATCTGGGGTAATCATTCCGCCACTCAATATCCCGATTTACATCATGCTACCGTTAAAGGCCAAGCGGCATTGTCTTTGGTTGATCAAGATTGGTTTGCTGATGAGTTTATTCCTACGGTACAGCAGCGTGGCTGTGTTGTTATTGATGCCATCGGTCATTCTAGTGCAGCCTCTGCGGCTAACGCCGCCATTGATCAAATGAGAGATTGGGTGTTAGGCACGCCTGAAGGTGATTGGGTGAGTATGGGCATCCTTTCTGATGGTAGTTATGGAGTTGCCAAAGATTTGTTTTATTCTTTTCCAGTGACCGTTAAAGACGGCAAAGTTAGTATCGTCCAAGGATTAGCCCTCAATGACTTCAGCAAACAAAAAATGCAGCTAACAGAAGCTGAGTTAAAAGAAGAAGCGGCTATTATGAATTTGCTTTGATGTAATCGGCCAGCAAGATTAGATGGGACGATGAGCGGCAAGATGGTTAACCCATGCGCCAAAGTTGGTTATTTCGGCAGGGCTGTAAATCTGTGATTAGGCATTGCGTCTAAAGCATTGCGCAGGGTTATAGTAAAGCTACCATGCTTGCCGGTATGACTGACTATTGCCGAAATTTAGCTTCGCTTCTTCATAGCTAGCTTGCGTTAACTCTACCGCCGTCACTTGCTTTGCTCCCAATTGAGCGACCATTAACGACAGTACACCTGCCCCCGCACCAATATCCAAAACCCGATCACCCTTATATTTATTTGTGGGCTATGTGTAGACTATCAACGCTATGTACTTATTGGATAGATGTTATTTTACCAAACTCACACTAGAGGCTGTGCTTAACCTTATGTTTTATAACCATTATAGTCACTGTTTTTTTTAAGGTCACTAGCCAAAAAGCTGGACTTTACTTAGCCTTAATTCAGTGACTCAAAGACTTAATTTAAGTGATCAATGGCTTAATCTGAGTGATGAATGCTTTAATCCGGCGATTAAAGCTTTAATTTGAATGATGAGTGCTTTAATCCGGCGATTAATGCTTTAATCCGAATGATGAATGCTTTAATCCAGCGATTAATGCTTTAATCCGGCGATTAAAGCTTTAATTCGAATGATGAATGCTTTAATCCAGCGATTAATGCTTTAATTCGAATAATGAATGCTTTAATC
>CAIVYW010000238.1 GCA_903910205.1 uncultured Methylococcaceae bacterium
CCCGCGCTTATCTGAAAAAGTGCTGGATCCGGCTTGTGGTACCGGTGGCTTTTTATCTTGCTCAATAGAACACATCCGCAAACAGGATGTAAAAACAGTCGACGATGAAACACAATTGCAGGCGCAAATCTTCGGCATCGAAAAAAAGCCGATGCCGCATTTACTCTGTACCACCAATATGATCTTGCATGGCATTGATGTGCCCAGTAATATCCGCCACGACAACACCTTGGCGCGTCCGTTGATCAGTTGGGGGCCCAAAGAACGGGTAGATGTGATTGTGACCAATCCGCCGTTTGGCGGTATGGAAGAAGATGGCATAGAAACCAACTTTCCGGCGACGTTTCGTACTCGTGAAACGGCCGATTTGTTTTTGGTGCTGATCATGCAATTACTTAAATCCGGTGGTCGTGCCGCACTGGTTTTACCGGATGGCTTTTTATTTGGTGAAGGCATCAAAACCCGCATCAAAGAAAAACTCCTCGAAGACTGTAATCTGCATACCATCGTGCGCCTGCCCAATAGCGTGTTTGCACCTTATACCAGTATCAAAACTAACCTACTCTTTTTCAGCAAAGGCACACCGACCCAGCATATTTGGTTTTATGAACATCCGTTGCCCTTAGGTGTAAAAGCCTACAACAAAACCAAACCCATGAAACTCGAAGAGTTTGCCGTAGAGGCAGATTGGTGGGGCAAAGAATCCGACAATTTCAGCACCCGTGAAGAAAACCAATACGCTTGGAAAATGAGTATTGAGGACATCAAAGCCCGTAACTACAATCTTGATTGCAAGAATCCGCATGTAGGCGAGCAAGAGCTTCATGATCCAGAGGTGTTGTTGGCGCAGTATGCCACCTTGCAAAATGACATCGCCGCACTACGCGGCCAGTTAAAAGATATTCTGGGAGAGGCACTACAACGGGAGGTGAAATCATGAACACGCCGATCAATGTTCAACCATTATTCGAGCAAGTTCGGCTAGTCATCGACCAGGCTCAACAACAACTCCGCCATACCGTCAACGATCTGATGGTGCAAAGTTATTGGCATATCGGCCGCTTGATTGTTGAAGATGAGCAAGGCGGCGTAGCCCGTGCCGAGTATGGCAAAGGTTTTTCGCCCCAAAGTCTGTGGAATTTTCGCCAGTTTTATGTTGAATTTCCAATTCTCTCCACGGCATGGAGAGAATTGCGCTGGTCACATTACAAAATATTAATGCGTGTTAAAGACCCGGCTGCGCGGGATTGGTATGCCAACGAAGCCATCAGCCAGGGCTGGAATGTGGCCGCCTTGGATCGCCAGGTCAGCACCTTGTTCTACGAACGCCTGCTCTCCAGCCAAGACCAAAATGCCCTGCGAACTGAAGCGGCAACGCTAATTCAACAAAACGCACCCAATGACCCACGCGACTTTATTCGCGACCCTTATATTCTCGAATTTATCGGCGCCCAACCCAGTGCCACGCTGTATGAAAAAGAACTGGAATCCAATTTAATCCAGCAATTGCAAACCTTCCTTTTGGAATTGGGCAAAGGCTTTGCGTTCGTTGCCCGACAAAAACAGTTACGTGTCGAAGGTGAAGTGTTTTTTGTGGATTTGGTGTTTTACAACTATCTGCTCAAATGCTTTTTGCTGGTCGATTTAAAAGTCGGCAAGCTCACGCACCAGGATGTCGGTCAGATGGATATGTATGTGCGGATATTTGAAGAACAATACCGGGGCGCAGACGACAACCCCACGCTGGGTTTGATCTTGTGCTCGGAACGCAACGAAGCCGTCGCAAAATATTCCCTGTTAGCCGATAGCCAACAGCTGTTCGCCAGTCGCTACCGCGCCTTTTTGCCCACCGAAGCCGAATTGCAGGCCGAATTGCAACGCGACCGCGCCGTGCTGGAAAACGCCATTACAGAAGGTGACGCATGAGATTTACCGTCGCTTTTAAACGCTGTGCCGGGATAGTACGATGAAGACGATTCAAACCGTAATCACCGATCACCTCGACATCTGGACAGCCGCCGAAACGGAAAAGAAATCAGGCCGTGGTCGCAGTTCGGGTAATGCGGGCAGTGTTTATGGCATAAAGAAACTGCGCGAGCTGATTTTGGAACTCGCTGTGCGCGGCAAACTGGTGCCGCAAGATGCGAATGAAGAACCGGCTACTGAATTACTGAAGAGAATTCAGGCAGGTACGATCAAGAAGATCAAGCTACAACTAGAAATGAATGATCAAAAAAAGCCGTTCAAATTGCCGAAGGGATGGGAATGGGTTAATTTTGGATCTGTATCTGAGATTGAACGTGGTGGATCACCAAGACCAATTAAATCATTTTTTACAAATGATGCAGATGGGTTAAATTGGATCAAAATTGGTGACACCGATCAGGGCG
>CAIVYW010000239.1 GCA_903910205.1 uncultured Methylococcaceae bacterium
ACTTGCGTTACGGCCTATATCTTTGTCGTTTAGGAACTCACGACCCTTGATTACTCAAACGCCGCTCCTTCGTACTACCAAGGCGTATGGACAACTCCTTGGGCGGGACTTTAACCCGCTAGCTAAATTGTTGTTACTGCGAACGTCTGTCCCATATTATTCACGGATTAAAGCATTAATCGCTGGATTAAAGCACTCATCATTCGGATTAAGCCATTGATCACTTAAATTAAGTCTTTGAGTCACCGTATTAATGCGAAGTAAAATCCAGTTTCCCTTTAGTTAACTAGAGTTGTTAACTAAACCTACGTAACTACCATGTTATTTTTGTGCATTTCCAGGATTTCTTTCAAATATTCAATCTCACGCTGATGCATAGCAAGTTCTTTGTTTTTCAATTCAATAATTAGTTGATGTTTTTCTAATTCGGTTTTTAATTGGATATTTTCAGATTCAAATGAACCTACTTGCCAATAACTTTGGTCATTTGATGTGCTCGCTAAATAAAAACTATTTTTTTCATTGGTATTCACCAATTCAGTTATTGCCATATCGAAAACGATTGCAATTTGTTCAAGCCGCAACAAATCAATATTTGTTTTTCCGCGTTCAATGTGCCCGTAGCCATTCGGTGACATTTCCAGTTTCATGGCCATTTCTTCCTGTGACCAGCCGCGTGCTTGCCTTAAAAACTTAATTTTTTCGTGAATTCACAAATACACATTCCCATGAGTGTAATAGACAGCATGGCTTGATTGTAGCAGGTTTTATAGCGATTAGAATGGTGCTCTTTAATACCCTCATAGGGGCCTATTGCATACGCCCTTTTTATAGGGTGTATTTTATAAGGGCGTATGCAATACGCCCCTACCGGCCATCACCACAATGTTATCATTCCTGATAAATAAAACTTGTGTAGATACCTATGCTTGTAGTGGGGGGCTGGGGGAATTTTTAAAATCATAGTTTAACGTGTGTCGTACTCGTTGCTTAGATTTTGCTATCCGCTTAGGCTTGTCCGGCAATACATCGAAGCGTTCACGGACGAACGTGACCTTCCAGTAAAGTATGTACGCTTTTCTTCGCACTGAGCACAAGGGCCGATTTAAATAGCATCCGCTTTTTTAAAAATCATATATAATTCCTACAAAAATTTGAAGCACCCAAAAGCCCATACGCATCAAGCTAAGCCAAAATAATTGCGAGACGGGGTTTATAACCCCGTCTCAAACGTTTGATATTGCCATTATCGTTGAAAGATCATCGAAGAAACAGGTCTACTTTTGGTTATATAACGCCGTTTGGGTGCATCTAAACGTTTCGGGCGGGGGTATAACCCCCGCCCGGCATTGAACTTACTACACTATAAAAATGATCAACGATAAACAAAAAATTGAAATAGCTATCCGCTTCACACAACAACATCCGACCCCCGTTTCAGCCTGGTCACCTGACAAGGAATATGTATCAGAAGATGAGCGATATTTAAGTATTTATGACAACTTATTAATGGGCGTATACGGTGATTGTTATGGCATTAATGCTGAATATGATGAAGACGGTGAGTTATTAACAGAGGCTACCGAGTATGAAGTTGAAGTAGTGCAATTTGAATCACCTAATGATCCTGCGGAAAAATTCACCTTTGAAATAAGCAGTGAACCGACTGAGTTTAGTAAATTCATAGAAGAACATGGCCGGTCAGGCAATTGGTAGTGATATTTCGCCCCACCCCTCTCAACGAAACTTAATCGCCCTTAAGCTACGACAATAGTAGCGACCGCTAGCGATGACGGTACTTTTAATGCATACGACCACGCTCTGCCCAGCGCTATTAATTACCGCACCCGGCTCTAATCACGGCAAAACCACCCTTAGTGCGGCGATTGCTCGCTACCATAGAGATCAAGGTTTAAAGGTTAGGGTATTTAAAATCGGCCCTGATTTTCTTGATCCTATGATACTTGAGCAAGCCTCTGGGCAAGTCGTTTATCAATTAGATTTATGGCTGATGGGTAAAGACGAATGTCAGCGTCTTTTATATGAAGCGGCGTTGGAAGCTGATTTAATTCTGATTGAAGGCGTGATGGGCTTATTTGATGGCGATCCTTGTAGCGCCGATATCGCAGAATACTTTTCGATACCCGTTATGGCTGTGATAGATGCGTCAGGCACTGCGCAAACTTTAGGCGCCATTGCCCTAGGACTTAGTCTCTTTCGTAAACAGCTTAAATTTTATGGGGTATTGGCTAATAACGTTGCCAGCGCTCGCCATACAGAAATGCTTAAACAAGGGATGCCAGCCACTATCCGTTATTTAGGCGGAATATCACGAGATTCTCAATTTGCATTACCAGAACGACATCTAGGCTTGGTGCAAGCCAATGAAATCAGTGACCTTGAGACGCGCATCTTAGCGGCCGCCGCTGCCATCGGCATGACTGAATTAGCAACCCTACCCCCCGCAATCATTTTTACACAAGCAGCCCCCAGAAACCTACCTAACTTACTATCCGGTATCCGTATAGGCATTGCTCGTGACCAGGCTTTTTCTTTTATCTATCCAGCCAACCTAGAGCTTTTAAAGGCTATGGGAGCTAATTTAACGTACTTTTCGCCGCTATCCGATACTGCATTACCCGATGTTGACAGCTTATATTTTCCCGGTGGCTATCCTGAACTTCATTTATCAGCATTAAGCGAAAATCTACTGATGAAAGCGGCTCTACACCAGCATTTTCAAAAACATAAAGCTATCTATGCTGAATGTGGAGGACTCTTATATTTACTAACATCCCTCCTTAATAAGGAAGGTGAGTGCGCGGCTATGGTCGGTCTTATACCCGGCCAAGCTGTCATGAAGACCCGCTTGCAAGGCTTAGGTTATCAATCAGCCGCTATGCCAGCAGGACTGCTACGCTGCCATACTTTTCATCATTCTAGTATTGAATCATCTGTTGAGCCGATAGCTTATGGTCTGCGCTTATATAACACATCAGCAGGAGAAGCTATATTCCGGCTGAAAAACCTGACCGCGACTTATTTACATGGTTATTTTGCGTCTAGCCCAGAAGCTAGCGCACAACTGTTTCTCAATTAACAGCAACAAAAGCTCGATGGGCACGGCCTTACCTTTGACCATCCTACCAGCTACTCTGTTCCTGACAAAAAAGGCACAAAAGTAACCGCCTCTAAATTTTCTTTTTCGTATCCACTTGGGGTACGTATGATTTTCTGTAAAACCTGCATACCACTACTACCGGTAGGTATAACCATAACGCCCCCTATAGATAGCTGCTTTAATAACATAACCGGTATCTCTGCGGGAGCTGCTGAAACTAGTATGCCATCAAACGGTGCGTAATTTGACCATCCCAGATGACCATCACCATGTAAATAACTAATATTTCTAAACGCCAACTCCCCAATATGGAGCTTTGCTTTTTTTTGTAAAGATAAAATCCTTTCAACTGAATAAACATGACCAACTAACTGAGCAAGAATGGCCGCCTGATAACCACAGCCAGTACCAATTTCGAGTACTTTTTTTAAATTCCTCGCCGAATCGAGTAATTCCTCGGTCATCCTAGCAACAATATAGGGCTGAGAAATCGTTTGATTATAGCCAATCGGCAAAGCGGTATCTTCATACGCTCTACTGGACAGCGCTTCATCCATAAAAATATGCCTAGGCGTATCGCGCATAACTTCCAATACTCTTTTATTAGTAATACCCTGCTCTGCCAAACGCTTAATCATGCGCTCACGCGTCCTTAGCGATGTCATACCAATGCCTTGATGGCTAATACTCATAGAGTCTCCTTTGTAGGTAACCATGCCGCTAACGCTTCGATTTTATCATAGCTAGTTAAATCTATTTGTAAGGGGGTCACCGACACATAACCCTCATTAATAGCACAAAAGTCAGTACCTAAACCCGCATCTTGCTCACTACCAGGAGGCCCAACCCAATATATTAAGCGGCCACGCGGATCTTCACTTTTAATGACCGCCTCAGATTTATGTCGTTGGCCAAGACGTGTCGCTTGATAGCCCTTTAAAGCACTAATAGCAACATCCGGCACGTTGACATTAAGAATCGTGTCCTTAGGTAAGGGATTATTAATGAGTTGCTTTAATAAAGTCACCGCTACATGTGCTGCGGTTTCAAAATGACTAGGATTAGCGCCTACTAAAGAAATCGCAACGGCAGGTAGACCTAAAAACCGCCCCTCAGTAGCCGCCGCAACCGTACCTGAATAAAGCACATCATCACCTAAATTTGCACCATGATTGATACCGGCAAAGATCATATCAGGCTCGTGATCTAGCAAACCAGTGATGGCTAAATGAACACAATCAGTCGGGGTACCATCCACCTTAATAAAGCCATTATCCATAGTATGGGCACGCAAAGGCATTTCCAATGTTAAGGAATTACTCGCTGCACTACGATTTCTATCGGGAGCTACCACCGTAATATCAGCATGGACACGCAAAGCCTCCGCCAAAGTAACCAAACCTTCCGCCAGATAGCCATCGTCATTACTTAACAAAATATGCATTTTCATTCGCCCTGAAGCAGAATTCACTATAAAATCGAACATATTAGCAACAATACCTAATAAAATCAGCATTCGTGGTAAAAAAAATACTAACATCAGAAGACTCTGATTTATTTCGCCAAACTATTGGCAAAGTTCGCCCAGTCAATAACGATAAAATCCTGTTAACTACTGAACATAAACCCAAGCCTTATCCAAAAGAGACTCGCCTCCCGTTAGCTTGTCTACTAACGCTCTCTACAGAGCATGATCTTGACAAAGTAGGGATTGAAGACAGTCTAAGCTATATAGCGCCGGGCCTACAAACTAGCGTCTTAAAAAAAATACGCAAAGGGTTCTTTGGCTTAGATGCAGAAATTGATCTACATGGCCTGACTAGTAACGCGGCTAAACAACAATTACTTCAATTCTTATATAACTGTACTTATAGCGGTTGCCGCTGCGTACATATTGTTCATGGCAAAGGTTATCGTTCAGCTGAGCAACAGCCTGTTTTAAAAAATAATTTAAATCTTTGGCTGCGACAACACCAAGATGTACTGGCTTTTTGTTCTGCACCTCAAAAAGATGGCGGCACCGGTGCCGTCTTTGTGCTGTTACGGCTAACAAACAAATACGGTGATCACGACAATATCGATTAGACCTCTTTCCTAAATAGAGTCCTCACGTAAGATGGCTACCCACTTAACACGGAACAAGGCACTTGCGTAGGTCGGGTTAGGCGCTAGCCGTAACCCGACACACTACACTAACCCGACCTACATCTAAAAAATATCTACATTTTTATACTTATTTGCTATCTATAGGTATTTCTACGGATTGTTAATGATG
>CAIVYW010000240.1 GCA_903910205.1 uncultured Methylococcaceae bacterium
GACGATGTGTTAATCGGGTATTCGCACCCGAGGGCGAGATACTTTCTTTTGCGCAGCCTTTAGAAAGTATCCAAAGAAAAGGCGGCTCGATTGCCGCTGCTTCCTGCGCTCCTCGGTTTTGTCGGGGGTCGGTAGAGAGGGCGTCCAGCCCTCCTACCGACGCGCGGCATCCATGCCGCGCCCCTTCGGGCTAATCCCAACAAAACCTGCGGTGCTAGTCGCGGCAAACGAGAATAAAACCTCGTTACTGCGTAACATCAGTTAGTAAAGAAAGCTGAACGTTAATAGGTATTACCCCAATAATTAACCAGCCTTGGCGGTTGAACTGCTCCATAGCTGATCGGCCCATAACCGCTGCTAGCAGGGAATTTACAATTGGAGTCGTCGGCAGCGATAAATTGGGCTTTGATATATTGAGCACTGCCACCAACTCCAGTAATAATGTGTAAGCAAGCTAGGGCCTTAATAGGGGTGCTACTCCCACTTCCGATAGCCGAATCAGCAATCACCGGAATTAACACATATCCACAGGATGGAGTACCACCTCCCGATGAGCACTTTGCCGCCGCACTGTAGAGGGCAGTCTTACTTCCATTAGCCATAGATGTGCTAAAGCTTGAGCCTATAGCCATGCTTGCAGTCTGTGTCCCAGCAATCATATTGCCTATAGTCGCTGTATCAGAGCTCAGGTTGTATGAGCTCCATTGCCCTGAATTACAGGACCCCGCATGATAAGCGGACTCTATTGCAAAAACATAGGGCTGACCAATGGTTTGCTTGATATCATCTTGATTAGAGAGCGGACTAGTGCTGGTAGCCTTTAAAGGCCCGTTGCTACCATAATAGGTATTAAACAGGCAATCACTCAAAACCATTGGAAATAAATTCCCTTGACCTGGCCCTGTCACCACGGCAACCGCTGTTGCCGTCGGATTAAAAGTCGTTATCCCTAATACTTGTGAAAAGAAGGCATTAACAGCCCCATTAGTTCCGCTCTTGGTAATTTGCACCTTTACAGCTGGAAAATCATTGAACGGCAATGGTGTAGCGCCTGCATGCACCCCGGCTATACTTCCAGTCAGATCCCAATAACCCGTGCTAATGATTCCAGTCACCAAGGCGGCATTAGCGGCCTTATTATTCAAATTGGCAATCGCGTTACTGGCGGTCGTGCTGGCAACGGCAAAATTCGGCGTGGATGATGTGCCGCTAAATAGCTTGCCTGCTCCCGCCAAAGCAGCAGCATCTGCGGCATCTTGTAACTCATTGCGAACCATATAAACATAGCCTACATCCAGTGCAAGCCCCATAAAGCCCATCAGGACTAACAAGGATACCGCCGTTAACGTCAATACACTGCCTCGCTCAGCGCTGGCATTATTTTGCTGTAAGCTAAGAGTGTTAAGTCTAAGTCTAGCCATTTTTATGATTGCAGGGGATGTCAGCAAGGCTACTCGTAAGCACATAATTTCAGCCTAGGTTCAGTTATTCATAATACATGGTTGAGGTAGCCGATAGTGTTATCGGGTTCGTTAGTCCTAATAAGTTATTTAGCACGAAATAAGAGTAGTTGTAAGTCACATTAACTTTTAGTGGTAGGCCAATAGCATCGGCGGCTAAGTGAGTGACAGTCACGGCAGGCGTTACCCCTGTTACAGAATTTATCAAAACACTGCAATAATTTGTGGCCACCGCTTTAATTTGTATGTCGGTTAATAACGTGGTTCTTAAGACAATTCCCGACCTTGTCGCTTCTCGGCTGGCATTGGTGATCAGCGCTTTGTCACAGAGCAAAATACCCATATCACAAATGCCGAACAAAATAGTCAGCAATAAGCTGCTAATGATTGCGAACTCCAGCGTTGCTAGTCCTTGCTGTTGTCGTTTTAGTTTCATGGTATCTTGTCCTTGCCTTAATCGTTAACGGCTCGACGTTCCAGCACCACCTTGATTAGCAAGCCCAGGCGCTCCTAATGCAGAATGATCGACATTACCCACTTTGCCAATGTCGGTGCGATAGCTTGTGCCATCATAAGCACGCCCGCCATTGAGTATAGTGTCAGCCTTATTGGCTTCCATACCATCGGGTGCTAAAACTGCGGGGGTTTGAGACTTGCTAGAGTTATAGATCTGATTATTGACCATGGCGCGTACCGACTGACCATAATCGGCTTGCAAACGCGTAGGGTCGCTGTTCCACTGAGTACAGCCGGCTAACAGGTACAAGCTGAGGACGAATAGATAGGGTGCTGGTGTTTTTAAGGCTGTGTAGTTTATAGCTTTCATAGTTGTCTACTCCGCTTAAGGTTGTTGTCCGAAATGACCACGTAAGCCACCCGTGTAGTTTTGTGTACTCATAGCTCTAGGCTTTTCATGTTGACCTTCTGTTCTGCCCATTAAGTAATATTCTTTATCACTAGGGGCTACAAATTTGTCCGTGGGTAATTGAATGTTCTCAGGCGCAAGAGGTTTAACGAGATGCGGCGTGATGAAGATCATTAATTCCGTTTCATCGTTTAAAAACGTCTGACTGGTAAATAACTGTCCGAGTATGGGTATGTCGCCTAGACCAGGAAATTTAGAGATATTCTCATGCATCTTGTCGCTAATTAGGCCAGCAAGTCCTATAGATTGACCGTCATCTAACTCTAGCGAAGAGTTTGCGCTGCGTTTTAATACCGAGGGGATGATATAGTTTGCGCTGCTATTACCTACTGGCATTAAAACGGCATTAGAGGTGGATATTTCACTCACATCAATATTGAGCCTTAAATTGATGCGCCCAGAATCGAGTACCACAGGCAAAAATTTCAGCATCACACCGTAGGGCTTAAACTGGATAGTGATGGTACTGGCACCACCGACACCACTGTTTTGTGGCACAGGTACAGGAAATTCGCCGCCTGAGAGAAAATCCGCATCTTGTCCAGAAATAACCGTCAGGTTAGGTTCTGCCAATATCTTAGCTAGGCCATTAGTCCTAGAGGCATTTATCACGGTATTGACGGAGACATCGCTACCGATGAACTTAAAAAATAGACCGTAAGGGCTAATAGTGTTGGTAGCAACACTTCCAGCAATAGACGCCAAAGTCTTGCCTAGCGCATCAACGCCGCCCGTCCCACTAATAGCTCCACTACTAAAATCACCACCAGCACCAATGGCCGAGAAATTAACTTGTAAGTTACGCGCCAAGGTACGGTTAATTTCTGCAACCGTCACACTTAGCATCACTTGCTGTGGGCCACCGACTTGCATTAAATTAATCACCCCGGTTTCTTGACCTTTGGGGGCCGCAGGTGAAGATCCCGGTTGGCTAGCGCCTATCGAACTACCACCCGCTTCCCCAAAGTTATTGCTAACCTGTGAGGAGTTTGCGCGCATTTGTGAGGGCTGTTGTTCACCCGCCAGCACAAAAGTGTTGGCGATTTTAAGAATAGCATCCATTTTTTGTAGGCTGGATATCTGGCCAGACAGTACGATAGAGCCTTGCGAAGACAGCACTTTAGGATGTTCCTCTGGGAACAGTTCATGCAGCTTAGTCTTGAGTCCGTTCAAATCGTGAGTGACTTCTACTTCTATGGTTTCGCAAGGCCCTTTTTCGCATAACAGTATGACATTGGTGCTACCCAATCGTTTGCCTAGAATATGAAGATGACTGGGATCCAGAACACTAACATCTGCCACGCTAGAGTCACCCACCATCACGCCTTTTATTGAGGAGCTCAGATGAATGAAGCTGGTTTTACCCACGGTAGCTCTAAAAGTACCCTCCGCTGCGAAAAGTCTGAATGGTATCGCAACTAAAGCCAAGCCTATGAGAAACCCTGCAACGCTAGGGATGTTGTGTCTATGGGCACGGGTGATAGTTTTGCTTAAACAGCTCATTCCAACTCCTTAAATTTTTGTCGTGCAATTATTATCTGCAAACCAGCTTAAGACTGTGTTTCCGAACAGACCGAGCCTTTACATTGAATTTTACTGGGCGTCATACCCCTAATAACATTGAAACCTCTGCCAATAATTTCTACAACTTTTGGTAATGGTAATGACGGAACTAAGCTGGTCACGAGCTCAGGTTTAGTGAGTAAATTTCGGTCAGTAGGGTTGCGCAAGGCCAGTTGAATAGTGCCTTGCTGCTGGGCATTGAGAACCGTTTCGGCTTGTTGAGGTGTCATTTCTAAAGTAACGGAACGTACAACCACCGGCTTTTTAATCTCGCTAGAGGTTTCTTGATCCACGGCAAGCACTTTAATATCTTGGATTAGGGTTTCTGTGACGGTTTGCTCGGTAGCTCCCGTTAATTTCTTGGAAGCCAACACATCGACGTGATTATCAGATTCCAGAAAGCCACCTACGCCGCTCACGTCATTGATGCGTAAGGTCAAGGCACGCATGTGTTCAGGAAGGCCAAGAGAAAATACATTGCTCCCTTTAGAATCAACTACGCGATGAGCATTTAGAGCCTCGTCCTTGAAGATCTTAACGACAGCAATCTTACCGATAACCTTGCCTTTATCAGTAAACATGTCTTGAGTGACTGCGTCTTTAGGCCAACTCTTTTCAATGAGATCAATTTCATTAACGGTATTCCACTGGGCAATGTCTGCCGCAGCGACCACCACCCTAGTGTATTCTATTTGTGGCCCTTCACCTTCACTCTTAGGCTTAATGAGCTTATTGGCAATAAAAACAGCTCCGCTGGCCAAAACCAGTGAAATCAAGAGCAGCATTAACGTTCTTCCAGATAGCATAGTTTCTTCGCCTTTTCCTAATCAATATATATCCAGCCTATTTGTTCAGGCTGTGAGGCTATTCCTGTTCAGAGATTACCGAAAAACAGGGGGTGATAAGTGGTCGCACGAAATAACGATTCCATGCCCAGTGGCAACCAGTACGTAGTCTAAGTAACTGCTCTTTAACAGCACATCTAATAACCTTTATCCACAGTAAGCCGCTTTTATAATAGCCAAATAAGGGTTTAAGTGCCCGTACCAACCTAGCGTGGCTAGGCTTCCTAAGGCTATGGCCAAGCCAAAAGGAAAAGTTAATGTAGAGGCTTCTCCTTGATTAGGGCCTATATAGGCAAACTGGCCGGTGAATAATAGGCATTTCAACATGGGGCCATAACGGCGCAGGTAATTCAGAAAACCTCCATTAAGAACTAATATGCCAAAGGCTGTTATTGAACCAACGCCCAGGCTTAAACCCATTGCAAGTATACTTTCCGGCCAGCCTAGAAAGGTGCCCACGGCTGCCATCAACTTTACATCACCAGCGCCCATCCAGCGTATGGCATAAAACGGCAACAACAATAACAGCCCGGTAAAAAAACCTGCCACACCATTCATTAAGCCATTCCAGCCATACAGCCAACACTGGAACGTGATACCTAACAGAGCTGCACTGACGGTAAGGACATTAGGAAGGCGCTGTTGCTTCGTATCAATAACAGCTGCGACTATTAAAATAGATAAAAGCAGCACTGTTGATAAATTAGATAGAGGCATTCATAAACTCCTTTATACGGTTTGTTAGGTTATGTAAGTATTTCATTTGTGCTATTAAGAGCCGCAAGGAAATAAATAAAATCTATAGCTTATGACTACTCGGCTTTGATAACGCGTACAGGTATAGCTTAAATTAATAGGCTTATGGCTCGCTCAAAATTATCTAGCTCACAAAATTGGTTGTAAAACTTTATAGGCATCAATATTGGCTAGCCAATATGCAATCTAATAGCACACGCTAACATCACATAATATCCATCGTAGTAAGCAATAATCTATTATTTTTTTCCGCTTATGATTAGAAAATCTGGCTACAAACTTAAGCTTAGATAGAGGTTTAGTTAGCCATTAGCCTGTCGAAAGCTGAACGGTTAAGCCGTTCATGGTTCGACAAGCTCACCACGAACCAGTTAACCTCAAACTGTCCCACCTTAATTTGGTAGCCGAAAATCTCACCATAAACAGCTTGATCGAAAACTTAATAAACTTATCATTTAAACTAGGTCGTCTTTATAATGACACATTAATCTCTTGAAAAGAATGCGTAAAAATACCTATATCCAATATCATTTGGCACATGCCGATGCCAGTCGGGGTTTGCAACCCATACGCATCAAGCTAAGCTCACCACATTGCGATGATGACAATGCCGGTCGGGGTTTACAACCCCGACCGAAACGTTTGGATGCACCCAAATGGCGTTATATAACCCAAAGTAGGGATGTTTCTTCGGTGATCTTTCAAAGATAATAGCAATATCAAACGTTTGAGACGGGGTTATAAACCCCGTCTCGCGAGACTAAGCTCACCACATTGCGATGATGACAATGCCGGTCGGGGTTTA
>CAIVYW010000241.1 GCA_903910205.1 uncultured Methylococcaceae bacterium
ACCCAATACTAAACGGCTCTACTTACTTCTTAGTAACGATGTCCCGTGCTTTGTTAAAAGCGTCCCTAAAATCCAAATACACAGGCTTATCTGTCGTTAACATAAAATTTAACATTTCATGCTGAAGCTGATATTTAATATCACCTACCGCTAAAGCACCTACAGCGACAGCTCCTGGTGCATTAATGGCATTCAATAAAGGAGCGCCCAAATCGGTACGTTTAATGCCTTCTATGCCTAATGGCGGCACCGCATTAACATCGCCAACCACTTTTAAGTTACGAGCCGCTTTTAGCACCTCTGAACTCAATACCTGAATACCTGCTTTCGCCGCACAAAAAATAATATCAACGTCTGCAATTAAGGTGGCCTTATCTTCTTCAGTACGAGCACATTCCCCTTTAAGCGTACAGCCAAAGCGGCGATTAAATGATTTAGCCACATCCATAGCACTATCAAGTAATAAATGATCAACTAATGTGGTATCAGCACCCGCTAATGAGGCAATAATTCCGGTAGCAATACCAACAGGGCCTGTTCCGCCAAAAACTAATACACGACACTCTTTTAATTCTTTACCGTGTTGTATTTTTAACGTATGTTCAACACAAGCTACTAACGCAGCCGCTGTTGTAAAAGCACCACTAGGATCAGCAAAAACAGATATTTCAAAAGGAGGCACCATCGCTTGATGACAGGCTTCCAACATATCCATAGCCAATCCTAAGTCGCGGCCACCGATAAATAGTCCCATACGTTTTATGCCAGCAGGACCTCGTGAAAAAATAGCATCTTGAGTGAGACTATAAACACGGTCTAATTTGACATTGTTATAGGGCATAAGCACATCAAACCCTGCATCCATAGCCATATTGATATCAAATGGACTATTGTTTGGCATCGGGTCCAGCATGTGAAGAATGCTGCGTTTCTGCATTAAAGTTCCTTTATAATTTCACGACTAAAGTAAAAACCTAGCATTTAGCGGCTAGTTTCCATATAGTCTCTAGCTACTTCAAAAGCATGTTCAAAATGTAAATACACCGGTTTATCGGTATTAAGCATTTTCTTTAATAAACGATTTTGTGTATGGTATTTAATATTGCCGATAGCTAGGGCACCGATGCCAACAGCCTGACTATTTGAACCTTGAATAGGTGTGCCATTATGAAATGCATCAACACCTGCAATACCCGATGGTGGTACGGCATTAACATCAGCAGCGACTTTTAATTGGGGGGCGCTAGCAATCAACTCCGCACTTAACAACTCAATACCTGCCGCACCTGTTGCAAAAACCACATCTGCGGTTTTCATGTATTCGGCTTTATCGGCATCCGCACCGGCTAAAATGGTAATTTTACCATCACCAAACTCGCTGTTACACATATCAGCAATATGTTGAGCCTTCTCTAATTGTCTACCGATAATCATAACATTAGCCCCTGCTTGAGCAGCAATAACTGCAGCAGCTTGACCTACAGGCCCTGTACCACCTAAAGCGAGTACAGTTTTACCTGCTAGTGTAGTATTAAATTTGGTAATTAACTCATGCTCTGCTGCTGCTACCATACCAGCAGCGGTAGTAAAAGCACCACTAGGGTCAGCAAACACAGAGACTTCAAAAGGTGGGATCATTGAGCGCTTGGCAGTTTTAAGCATATCCATCGCTTGTTTAGTATCACGCCCACCAATAAAAATCCCTGTACGCTTTAAATTTTTAGCACTACGTGAAAAGATAGCATCTTGAACTAAGCCCTGCACTTCACTCGCTTCAACATTAATATAAGGTAATGCTGAAACCCAACCTGCATCCATTGCCATATTGACATCAAAAGGACTTAAGTTTTTAGCAGTGGTTAGCATGTGTAAAATAAACGGTTTTTCCATAATGACTCCTCGTTGTGTTAATCCGCTAGCAACATAATATTGAATAGTTATAGAGTGCAACCTTTTAGTAAGCTTAAATTAAAGCTCACATAAAGAACGGTCTAACTTCAATGATTCATTGATCTATGTTAATAGCCTGTTGCGCTAGTATAAAAGAAAAAATGACAGAATCACAATGTACTAAGCAATTTAAAGCTAATTGTATGAAATTTTTTACTCAGTAATGTTTTTGTGAACAAGTTAGTGCTACACAAACATTTTTAGCTCTGTTTTTTGAGGTCATCTTTAGTCACTCAACAGCTCCTGCTATGGCTCACTACATGAACTAAAATCACAGATTAATCTACAGCCCATCGACAAATTCAGATCTAGTAAGAATAGACACTTTTCTAAATACCACTATAGCACTTACATTCGGGTTTACACGTTTTGCTTAGTCACTAACCGTAACAGCATACTCGAACGATAGGAATGACAGCTTTTTCTTACATAACAAATAGTTATAAAATACGCCAGTCGTAATATATAGAACTCTTAATTGATGACTAATATTTTTTATCATCGAAAATACATTAGGAATAATTTAAGAATAATTATATTATCTGTTAGAAATAATGCAAAGACTTTTAGTTTTAATCTGTCGGCTAATCATAGGCTACCTCATGTTTCTTTGCTACATCTCAAACCACATAATTATATGGCTACTACATTATTATCACTATCAATCAAGAGGTCGACATGAGCTGGTTTAATCGAACACAAAAAGCCTCACTTAGTATTGATATTAGTGTATCGGCAATTAAGTTATTGGAATTATCTCGAACAGGCAATGGTTATCGAGTTGAACATTTTTCCATCATCAGCTTACCTCATGACTTTGCCATGCAGAAAAAAGTATCATCAGCTATTTTAGCTGAGGGCATTAAAAAAGCCTGGGAAGAATCTGGATCTACATTAAAGCAAGCCGTAGTGGCCGTCTCAGAATCTGCAATTATGACAAAAACAATAAGTTTGCCCGCATCATTAACGGACGATGAAATAGAAGAAGAACTTATTATGACTGCAGACCAATATTTACCTTATTCACTAGATGATCTTTATTTCGATTATGCCGTACAAAGCATCAATAAAAATAATCCAGAGATGGTTGATGTGTTACTGGTGGCCTCTCGACGAGAAAATGTAGATAATCGTATTGAAGCGTTGTCACTAGCGGGTTTAAAAGCCTCTATTGTCGATGTGGAAGCTTATGCGATGAGAAATGCTTTTTCAATACTACCGACTCCGAGTCCTGACATAAACGTCGATAAAACGATAGCTCTAATCGACATAGGCTCAACCATTACGTCATTAACTATTTTATATAATGGCGATGTTATTTATACCGGCAGCCAAAGCGTTGGCGGAAAACAGTTAACCGAAGAAATTCAGCATCATTATAACATTTCTTATGAAAAGGCCGGGCTAGCAAAAAAACAAGGCGGACTACCTGATAACTATGATGAACTCATACTCTATCCTTTTCAAAAATTATTGGTTCAGAAAATTCAGCGTGCTTTACAAGCGTTTACCTCATCCAGCACCAATAGAAGCATTGATCGTATATTACTAGCAGGCGGCTGTGCTTCAATGACCAACATTGATAAAGTAGTAGAGAGCCATTTAAACATACCCGTTAAGGTCGCTAATCCTTTTATCAATATGTCTCTATCTCAACATATTGACTTGCAAGCTTTCTATCAAAAAGCCCCGTCGTTGATGCTTGCATGTGGTCTTGCTCTGCGAGGTTTCGACGCATGACTAAAATCAATTTATTGCCTTGGCGAGAAGTACGACGCAAACAAAAGCAAAAAGACTTCATTAATTCTATGGAGCTTGCGGCACTGATAGGAGTACTTATTATTGGCCTGATTCATTCCAGTATTGAAGGACTTAAATCCTATCAAAAACAAAGAAACCAAATACTGCAAAGTGAAATCGTGGTATTAGATAAAAAAATAATACAAATCAAAGATCTTGAAGAAAAGAAAAAACAATTACAGGCGAAAATTAATCTAATTCAACAGCTGCAAGAAAGTCGTCCGGAAACTGTACATTTATTTGATGAAATTCCAAAAATTACTCCAGAAGGTATTTTTCTTACAAAATTCACACAAGTCGGATCTGAACTGACCTTTGAGGGTAAATCAGAATCTAATGCTCGCATTTCTGCCTTTATGAAAGCAATAGATCAGTCATTGTGGTTACAAAAACCCACATTAGCCGTCATTAAATCTTCCGACAAAAAAGACACCGACTCATTAAGCGATTTCAAGCTCAATGCCCTACAAGGCAAACAAAATAATGTTGCTGAATCAGGAGCCAGTTATGAATCTTCAAGAAATTAATTGGGATTTTAATACGGCAGGCAATTGGCCTTCAGTTATTAAGGCATCCCTATTAGGATTAATAGTCATTACCGTCATCGCTATTGGCTTTTATTACGACACCTCGGACGAGTTATCAAGCCTAGATTATGAAAAGAAAAAAGAACAATCCTTAAAAATAGAATTCAAAGATAAGCAAAAAAAAGCCATTAATCTTCAAGACTATCAAGAACAATTAACACAAATTGAAGCCTCACTGTATCAAATGATCCGGCAACTACCTACCGAAGAAGAAGTCGCAAGCTTATTGGTGGATATTTCTCAAACAGGATTAGCTAACGGCCTGAATTTTAAATTATTCAAACCTGATGCGCCTATTAATAAAGATTTCTATTCAGAATTACCCATATCTATTCAAGTTTCAGGCCATTACGGGCAGCTTGCTATGTTTATCAGCGGCTTAGCGTCACTACCTCGAATTGTCACCCTACATAATATTAGCATTGTTCCTGACGGCAAAGAGGGTAATTTACTGATGAGCGCTGTCATCAAGATTTATAACGAAAGTAAACATTTTGTCTCTACAGACAGCGCCAAGAAAAAGAGGAGCAATAAATAATGTTAAGGCATCAATCATATCAATTAGATTACCCTAAATTATTTTTTCATATCAATAACGGCTTATGTTTGGTTTTATTGGCGGCATGCGGTAATAACAATTTTTCCGACCTAGATGCCTATATCTCAGAGGTTAAGGCTCAACCTAAAGTCGCTATTGAATCATTACCCGAAACCAAGCCGGTAGTCCCTTTTACATTTAACCCAGAAGGCTTACGAGATCCATTCAAAGCCTTGCTACCAGCAGGCAAAAATGAACTAACCGAACCCTTATCAGGCGGTATTCAACCTGACATATCTCGTCATAAAGAAGATCTTGAAGCGTTTCCCTTAGAGACATTAAAAATGGTCGGCACCTTAACGATGAAATCAATCTTATGGGGATTAGTCAAATCCGATGATGGCACTATTCATCGCGTTCAGGTGGGTAACTATATGGGTAAAAACTTCGGAAAAGTAACCAACATCAGCCTCGATAAAATTGAACTCATGGAAATAGTTCCGGATAAACCTGGCACATGGACTGAACAGCAAACATCACTAAGATTATTCGAATGATTTTTGGAGTCATTAATGAACACTACGCAAAATAATATGATGTTGACTACTATGAAACGACAACCATTGATTTATAAGTTCATAGCTTTGTTTATCTTAATGGCCTCATGTACAACCGTTAACGCAAGCAATCTAGCTATTTCGGGCATCACCTTTACGATGCTTGCCAGCGACCAATTACAAATTCAAATAGATCTGACAGGGCCGGCTATCCAACCTAAAGTTTTTCGCACCGATAATCCTGCACGTATCGCCCTAGACTTTACCAATGTAAAAAATGCCTTAACTAAAAAAAACTTCACGTTTAACCAAGGCGCTGTCACTAGCCTTTATGTGGCAGAAGCGGCTAATAAAGTGCGTATTGTTGTTAATCTACTTGAAGCAACCCCGTTTACCACTAAAGTAATGGGTAATAAAGTCTTACTTACGTTAAATCAAACTCGCTTAGAGACTATAAATCCTGCCCCAAAAAACGCACTTTTAACAGAAAAACCGCAAGCATCAGACTTAATGCCTAAACAAACGATTAGTGGTTTTGATTTTAAACGGGGCGATAAAGGTGAAGGCCGCTTATTTATTTATTTGGCTAATCCAAATACCTTAGCTAATTCAAAAGTAGATGCCGGCAAAGTCATCGTCAACTTAACAAACACTCATTTACCAGAAAATTTAACCAAATCCCTAGATGTATCTGAGTTTGGAACCCCTATTAAGTCTATTAAAACTGTTTCAACTCATCAGAACACACAAATTACCATCAGTACTTTAAACGAATTATATGATTACTCATTATTTCAATCTGAGGGCTTATTAACTATTGAATTTAGGCCGTTAAGCTATGAAGAAAAAGCAGCCTTGGATCGAGCACGCGTCAAATATACTGGCGAAAGATTATCTCTAAATTTTCAAAATATAGAAATTCGTAGCGTTATTGCCATACTGGCTGAATTTACCAAACAAAACGTAGTTGCCGGTGATGATGTAACCGGTAACATTACCTTAAAGCTTGATGATGTACCTTGGGATGAAGCGCTAGATTTTATTATGATGACCAAGGAACTAGGTAAATTTGAAAGTGGCAATGTCACGTTAATTTCACCACTGGATAAAATTAAAGATTATAAGAAAAAACAACAAGAAACAGCCGCCGTAGTCGAACAAATAGACCCGCTAATCACTGAGTACATTAAAATTGATTATGCAAGAGCCGAAAACATCAGAAACGTACTCAACGGTCGAGATACCGGCGTATTTGGTAGCTGCGGAGCACCTCAATTAGCCACGCAAGGAGCGGGCGGACAAATGGGCATGGGGGGGCAATCCGGATCTCAAAATGGAATGGGCGTTATGAACCAAGGAGCTATGGCTCAAGCAGTAGCAATAGGCCAAACTGGATCCGGCTCTCAAGAAAAGAATTCAGGATTTGGATTTCTTTCTACTCGTGGCTCTACTGTCGTCGATACTAGAACGAATACCTTAATTGTTAGGGAAACAACAAAGCGTTTAGAAGATATCAAAAAACTCATACACAAACTTGATATTCCTGTGCGCCAAGTCATGATTGAAGCACGAGTGGCCATTGCCAGCACTAATTTTACACAAAACTTAGGGGTTAAATTTGGTGCGGCAAAATCAAAAAGCAATCCTTTTGCCATTGGCGGCACCTTAACCTCAGTTGCCCCAACGACAGGTACAACAGCAGCCAATAATAATCTACTGGTAGATTTAGGCGCTGCTGCCATCGCTGGCAGTCCTCCGGCCGCATTAGGCATGACCCTAGCCAGTGGCGCAGATTATGTATTAAATCTTGAACTTCAGGCCTTACAAGCAGAAGGTAAAGCCGAAATATTATCCAATCCACGAGTATTGACCATGGATCGTTGTACAGCGACAATGACGCAAGGCGTCGAAATTCCAGTCACCACGCCAGCCGCTTTAGGCACTGCTCCGACAACCACGTATACACCGGCCGTACTTGAGCTAGATGTTATGCCACAGATTACACCTAGCGGATCAGTGATTATGAATTTACTGGTTAAAAAAGATTCTCAAAATTCCACTGTCAACCCAGTATCAGGTAACCCCGGCATTGATAAACGAGAAGTAAAAACATCGGTACTGGTCGAGGATGGTGAAACAGTGGTGTTAGGAGGAGTCTATGAAAACCAAAACACCTCGGGTAAAAATAAAATCCCCTTTTTCGCTGACTTGCCAGGCATTGGTTTTCTATTTACGAATTCAACCTTTAACAAGATTAATACAGAATTATTAATATTTATTACCCCAAAAATCATTAAAAATAATGCAGAAACTAATTGATGGTTTCAACTGAGCTCAAAAAAGAGGATAATCGTCACCTTTTAAGCTTTAATCTTAATTGTTTCAATCGAGATGTAATTCACTCTGTGATAATTCGCTCTGCTATATTGAACTCTTCAACAATGATGAAGATTAACTAAGACGATAGTTCTAGAGAACTATTAACTTTTAATAATGCCCTAAACGGGGAATTTTAGACCAGCACGGTATTTTGATGACAAGATCAGAGAATATATATTTAGTTGGCCTTATGGGTGCAGGAAAAACCACGATAGGCCGCCAATTGGCAAAATCACTGACAGTGCCTTTTTATGACAGCGATAAAGCCATTGAAGAAAGCACCGGTGTAGATATCCCAACTATTTTTGAATTTGAAGGGGAAGAAGGCTTCAGGGATCGTGAACAAAAAATGATACAGCAATTGACCAAGCTAGAAGGCATCGTCATGGCCACCGGTGGTGGAGCTGTTTTACGTGATGAAAATCGTCGCTTATTAAAAGAAAACGGCTTTATAGTCTATTTACAATGTTCTGTAGAACGCATACTGGAACGTACACGTAGAGATACTCAAAGACCGTTATTAAAAACTGAAAATCCCAGAGAGCGTATAGAAACGTTATTCACAGAGCGTGAGCATCTTTATTTGTCATGCGCTGACTTTATTATTGATACCGGCACACTACAAAGCAAAAATGTGGTCAGTCTAATCTTAGAAGAATACCAATCTGCTAATCGCTGATGTTGATGAAAAAATTAATGGTAGCACTGGGGGATCGTAGTTACCCCATTTATATTGGCTCAGGCTTACTGAACCAAGAACAACTTTATACGCAGCATATTAAGTCTAAACAAGTTATCGTTATTACCAATAGCACCATTGCGCCTTTGTATTTAGATCAGGTTCTCAATAACTTACAAAACTTTACGGTTGAAACACTGATATTACCTGATGGTGAGCAGTTCAAAACCCTAGACTATGTCACGCAAATATTTGATAAATTGCTAAGTTGTAAATTTAGCCGTAACGCCACCTTGATCGCTTTAGGTGGTGGCGTTATTGGTGATATGGGGGGATTCTGTGCGGCCTGTTATCAACGTGGCATTGCTTTTATACAGATACCGACTAGCCTTTTAGCGCAAGTCGATTCTTCAGTGGGGGGTAAAACGGGCGTTAATCATCCCTTGGGTAAAAACATGATCGGTGCTTTTTATCAGCCCCTATGTGTTATCGCAGATGCTGATGTACTTAACACCTTAGATGATCGACAACTCTCGGCAGGTTTAGCCGAAGTGATTAAATATGGTCTTATCAGAGATATTGAGTTTTTTGAATGGCTAGAACAAAACATCGAGCTGTTATTGGCTAGAGATAAAGCCGCCTTAGCTTTTGCCATTGAAAGATCGTGTCTTAATAAAGCCCAGATTGTCGCTGAAGATGAAACCGAAACGGGCATTAGAGCCACGCTAAACTTAGGCCATACTTTTGGTCATGCCATTGAAACAGGTACAGGCTATGGTACTTATCTTCATGGCGAAGCCGTATCCATTGGTACTTGCCAAGCGGCGGATCTTTCCAGAAGAAAAGGCTGGCTAACGGATGCCGATGTAGAGCGGATTATCGCTTTATTCAAAAAAGCCAACTTACCCGTCAAGCCACCTGAACAACTCGATAGTGATCAATTTTTAGAACTAATGGCCGTCGACAAGAAAAATATTGACGGAAACATTAGATTGATTTTATTAACAGCAATTGGCGCTGCTACCTTACCTGTCGGTATCGATGCATTATTATTAGAGCAAACGCTTAAATCTTATAGCAGATGACTTTTAGTCATATTGGATAAACTAGTGCTCTGCACGACACACCATACTTAGCTTAGCATAGCTCACTGCCATTAAGTTAAGTAATCTGTGCCTGGAGTAAAACAGCTTAAGCTGTTTTAAAACGCAATAGCTGAAGCTATTCCACTCCAAGTTTTTACTATTTTCTCTTAACTGTGGGCAGTGTAGCATAGCTCCACTCACATAACTTTAGCAGCCAACTCATGACAGTATTAAAAAACGACATCTTTATCAAAGCGCTATTAAAACAACCTGTTGATCGCACTCCCGTATGGATGATGCGTCAAGCTGGACGGTATTTACCCGAATACCGAAAAATCAGAGAGCAAGCCGGTAGTTTTTTAAACTTGTGTACCAATCCTGAGTTAGCCTGCGAAGTAACGCTGCAACCTTTACGACGCTTTGATTTTGATGCAGCCATTTTATTTTCAGATATCTTAACCATTCCTGATGCCATGGGCTTAGGTCTTTACTTTACAGAAGGTGAAGGCCCTAAATTTAAGCACCCTATCGTTAGCGCCGCCGACATAAAGAAACTGCCCATTCCTGACCCCGACACTGACTTACGTTATGTTGTTGATGCCGTGCGCTTGATTAGAAAAACCTTGCAAGGGAGTGTGCCCTTAATCGGCTTTTCAGGCAGTCCTTGGACTTTAGCGACCTATATGGTTGAAGGCGGCAGCAGCAAAAGCTTTCAAAAAGTAAAAGGCTTAATGTATGAGCAACCTAAATTAATGCATGAAATGCTCGATAAACTAGCGCTATCTGTCGCCAGTTATTTAAATGCACAAATTGAAGCCGGTGCTCAAGCGGTCATGTTATTTGATACCTGGGGCGGCATGTTGAGCTCTGAAGATTACATTGACTTCTCATTGCATTACGCCAAACAAGTTCGCTCTTTGCTTAAAACCAATGTGGCGGGGCAACAAGTTCCTACCATCTTATTTACCAAAGGTGGTGGACTGTGGCTAGAGACGATGGCAGATAGCGGTTATGATGCCTTAGGGCTAGACTGGCAAACCGACATACAAAAAGCGAGAGCCAGAGTCGGCGATAAAGTCGCGCTACAAGGCAATATGGACCCTGTTTCGCTGTATGCGCAACCTGACATCATCGTCGACAAAGTTAAAAGTATTTTACATAAATACGGCAATGGCTCAGGCCATGTATTCAACTTAGGACATGGAATTTTACCGGATATTAATCCAGATCATGTTAAAGCTATGGTAGATGCCGTACATGAATTTAGCCCTGCTTATCATCGTTAAGTATTCAGGAGATCATTATGAACTTTTTAAAAGCGCTACTCGTTATTGCCTTATTCAGTACCACGGCAAGAGCCGAGCCACCTAAACCGGTAGACATTACCGTTTACAGAAGCGCAAGTTGTAGTTGTTGTGGCAAGTGGCTAGAGCATTTAAAAGCCAATAACTTTAATGTTAAAGACATAGTCATGGAGGACGTACTACCTATTAAACAGAAACACGGTATTACCGATAAATTAGCCTCTTGTCATACCGCATTAGTCGGCGACTATGTCATTGAAGGACATGTGCCCGCTAACGACATCATAAAACTACTAAAATCTAAACCTAAAGTAATCGGCCTAGCCGTTCCAGGCATGGTAAATGGATCACCCGGCATGGAAATGGGCGACCATAAAAATGCTTATGAAGTAGTGAGTTTTGATAAAGATCAAAAAACGGCCGTCTTTAGCAGTTATGCAGCATCAAAATAATGGCTACCAACTTAAGCCGGGACAGATAACTTTCTGGGAACGCCGAGCCCCAGCTCGGCACGGGATAGTCAAGCCGATGACTGACTACGCCGAGCTGGGGCTCAGCGCTCCCGAAATCAATAGGCCAGCTTTATTTATCTGTCGCGCTTTAAATGGGTAGCCATACTCGCTAAGTAGTTGAATCTACTCGCCGACCTAAGTTATCCACAAAACCTGTGGATAACTCTGTGGACAAAGGCTTTATAGACGCGCTAACTCTATAATTTTTAGCTAAGTTTCTTAGATTGTACAATCTTTATACAATCGCTTTCTACAATAGAAAATCAATGACTTACAATTAATTTCGTGACCAATATTCAAGAAAGCTCTGACAATTCCCGGCCTTATAGTTATCAATATCACTCTGTGTGTAACTTAACGAAAATCTTTTCAGGTTTTTATGTTGTCAAGAGCTTATTTAACAAATGACCGAGTTAATTAACACTGCCCCCACTCCCCTATCATTCTGCCCATATAGATAGAGCTAGAACTAAAGAAAAGCTCAAAACATGAACTGATTAAGGAACGTGCATAAAATAACTTAGCAAAGAAAAAAACCCTGACATATCGTAATAGATTTAATTGATCATTAGCGCCATAATTGGTATCATTTCTGTAAGCTATAACTGACTAATTCGCTATTATCATGATACATATATTTATTAACCTGCTAAGCACAGATTTCCCTAGGGAGGGGGGCAGTAGGCCAACTCGCATCACAAGTTATCCTTACAAAGGATCAACTAAAAAAAATCAAAACAACACTTCAAATCCTCTATAACGATCATGTAGATGCAATGATCTTGCTTAATAACAACAGTTTTTAAGCAAGTAGCCTCTATGAACACCGTGAAATATAGGAAATCAGAGCCAAAAAATCTCAATTTTTAGTTACTCCATCGAGGCTACTTGCTGGAACGATAATGAAAATAGTCAAAGCATGATTGATTTGCGACTAATTAAGACGGCATATTTTAAAAAACACTTATGAAAAGCAAATATTCCATCATCAGCGAATTCTTATTAAAAACATTCGTGATCATTTTTATAATGATTCATTATGGTGATGCGACGGCTACGGAATACATTACTGAGCGCGCTTACTTTGAAGACCCGAGCAATTTGCTGACTATCGAGCAAATCAAACAAAAGACCTTTACGCCCTACCAAGAAATGCTGACGGGCGGTTATAAAACGGGAACCTTCTGGTTAAGATTAAAAATGCCTGCCAGTCATCAAGAATTGGTTCTTAAAGTCAAGCCACCGTTTACCAATGAAATCGAGGTTTTCGATCCCACCTCACCTGAGAAAAAGCAAGTGACTGGAGCAGACTACCCCTTAAATTCTTCAAGTATTGATGCCTTCAGTTTTAATGTGTTATTGCCAGCCTATGGCCAAGACCGAGATCTTTATATCAGAATTAAATCAAAGCAGAGTTATCTAGTCTACGTAGAAATTATGCCTTTAGCTCAATATGAGCATATTGACCATACAGAACAGTTTATTTATACAGCTTACGCCACGTTCACATTAATGATCAGTATTTTTCTATTCCTGACTTGGATAATAACTAAAGAAAGGCTACTTGGCATTTTTATAATCCAACAATTGACTATCTTTCTACACACCGTCTTCAAAGTAGGCTTAGTCAGAATAGTGTTTGATACCTATAGTTATAATCATCAGATTAGTTATGTTAGCTCGCTGCTTACGCTGTTTATTCCTCTGGTTACGGCCTTGGGAAGCAAGTTTATTTTAGAAGACTATGGCTTGAAGGCGAACTATAAAAAAGCCTTCAATTTTTACATTTTTAGTTCGCTGGCTATTATGGCACTCTATTTAATGGGCTCAGCTATTGCTCTGAAAATTAACATACTATTAACGTTGACATTCGTTTTGTTTCTCTTTGCTGCGTCAATGCTTGGTATCAACAAGAACGATTCTCTAATAAAGCTTAATGATCACCCTCTAAAAATACTTCAAATCTTTTATGGCATTACTTTAATAGTTTGGGCATTTGCTATATTGGCACTTTTAGGCTTCACTCACTCAGCTAATATAGCAATTCATTTTATATTTGCACCTGGCATAGTGAGTGGACTTTTTTTCTTTATATTTTTGCAATACCGCATTAAATACGAAAAGGCCTTCACCTTGTCGCTGTTATATGAAAAAGAAAAACTCGCAGCGACCTTAGAACAAAGCCAATCTTCAGTCATGATTACCAACCTTGACGCCACTATTGAATATGTCAATCAGGCCTTCGTTAACAATACCGGCTACAGTCGCGAAGAGATTATCGGCCAAAAACCCAGCCTATTAAAATCCACTAAGACCCCCAGAGCCACTTATGAGGCGATGTGGGCGGCCTTGCTAGACGGTCAAGCTTGGCAAGGTGAAGTTATCAATCTCAACAAACAGGGCGAGGAATTTATAGAGCTGACCTGGATTTCACCGATACGGAAAGCCGATGGTACTATCGGCCATTATTTAGGGGTTAAAGAAAACATCACCGAACGCAAACAAAAAGATGCCTTACTGTTAGCGGCTAAAGAACGCGCTGAAAACTTAACCAAGACAAAATCACAGTTTCTGGCCAATATGTCCCATGAAATTCGCACGCCGATGGCGGCGATTATTGGCTTCTCTGATTTAGCCTTATTGATAGACATGCCCACCCAGGTTAATGACTATGTAAAAAATATCAATACCGCCTCTAATCATTTGCTGACTATTCTTAATGATATTCTGGATATGTCTAAGCTAGAGGCAGGACAGATGGCGCTTAAGTTAACGAGCTTTAAGCTGGCAGATTTACAGGAGACCGTGTACGGCTTGTTCATGAATACTGCACAAACCAAAGGCTTGACGCTTAATATTGACATAGCACCTTCAGTGCCGAAAGTACTGATCGGTGATAGTTTGCGTTTAAAACAAGTACTCATTAATCTACTGGGCAATGCCATCAAGTTTACTGGGCAAGGTTCGGTGACATTGAGCATTAGCCTACTAAAACTCACCGCCAGCGAAGCACGTTTATTATTTGCGGTCACTGATACGGGTATCGGCATCAGTGCAGAGCAACAAGACAAGTTGTTTGAACCATTTAGTCAAGCCGATGATGGTTTCGACAGACATTTTGAAGGCACAGGCTTAGGACTCGCCATCAGCCAAGATCTAGTGCGACTGATGTCTGGGAGTATTAAGTTAGATAGCCGCCCAGGTTTAGGTAGCTGCTTTAGTTTTGAGATAGTGTTACCCTTAGCTGACTTGGCGGCTAGTGAGCCTCAAGTGATAGCCACTAGCCACCTAAACCCTGAAGCCCTGAGTGGCATTCGAGTTCTAGTGGCCGAAGATAATGCCTTCAACCAGATGTTCATTAGCAAGATGCTAGAAAACTTTGGCGCCAGCACCATACTGGTCAATAATGGTTTAGAAGCCTTAGTCGCCTTAGAAAAAAATCACTTTGATATTGTGCTTATGGATTTGCACATGCCCACTATGGATGGTTATGAAGCCACCCTAGAAATCCGTAAACGCGCATGCTATAAATCACTACCCGTGATCGCCTTTACCGCTAGCGTAACAGAAGAAGAAAAACGCCAATGTCTGGATACCGGCATGAATGATTTTGTAGGCAAGCCAACCCATAAAGAAGACTTATTGACTACCTTGCAGCGCTGGTTATAGCCGTGTAGGTTGGGTTGCATCTTTTCGCAACCCAACACCCTCAGTGGAAATGTTGGGTTAACGATAGAGCCGTTAGCAAGTAGCCTCGATGAACGCAGTGGAATCGAGGAAATCAGTGCCCCCAAACCTCGATTCCGTGTTACTCCATCGAGGATACTTGCTTCCCAGTGAAAACACACGCTCCCCAGTGAAAACAACTGCTCCCCAGTGAAAGCAACTGCTCCCCAGTGAAAGCAACTGCTCCCCAGTGAAAACACCTGTTCCCCAGTGAAAACAACTGTTCCCCAGTGAAAACAACTGTTCCCCAGTGAAAACAACTGTTCCCCAGTGAAAACAACTGTTCCCCAGTGAAAACAAC
>CAIVYW010000242.1 GCA_903910205.1 uncultured Methylococcaceae bacterium
AAACAGACTTCCTAGACTACATGCCCAATGAGCGCCTTGGATAGCCATGTAGGGTGGATAAGCGCTAGCGCATCCACCAAGACATAGCATCGTGTGCGACACTCATCGAGTTTGTAGATAAAATACGTGTAGGATGGGTAGAGCGACAGCGAAACCCATCATTGCGCGATGTTGCGATGGGTTTCACGTTGTTCTACCCATCCTACGAGTCTCGATAAAATTATTATGATAGAAGCTTATACAGGATGCCGTCATGAATACTCTTAATCGGTCAAGTGCTGAAAAGAAAATCGCAAGGAAAGCTTATGATGCTGCTTTAAAGCGTGAATACGCAGCGCTTTTGCAGCAACTCAAGAGTTCTGCCGAAAAAGCCAACAGCCGAGATGATATTTGGGATATTTATGCCTACCTCACAAAACAGCGAAAATCCATTGATCAAAGATACCATTATAGCTATTCGCAACTCATCTTCGTATTCGGTATTCTACTAAGACAAAAATGGCTTGAAGAAAGCGACCTAGCAGGGTTAGCTGAAGACAATCTTCAATTTATTCGTGCTTTTGCCAACGGCTAAGCCGCTAGAGCTGTAAGATGTACTGAACAAAGTGTAGCGCATCACTTAAATGATGCGCCTTTTAACGTAGGCACATCCTGTGCACTAATCTGAGCTAAAGAATCAGCAATCAACTTCGCATAACCGTCTTTATAACTAGGATAGTTAAATTGATAGCCTAAGGCTTTTAAACGCTCATTATTGCAGCGTTTATTCATGAGTGCATCTTGCGCCATTGCTTTAACTGAGGGTATTGAACAACTTAGTCGCTCCGCCAACCAAGACATCACCTCCCAGGTGGGCGCGGGATCATCATCACTGGCTATATAACACGATTCCAGCCCTATGCCGGCTAAGCGACATTCTAGTAAAAACACTAATACGCCTACACAATCCGTTTGATGGATACGGTTAGTATAATAAGGCGGATCTTGCTGTATAGCCGGCACTTGTCTGGCTATTCTTAGCAAATACTCACGTCCTGACCCATAGATTCCCGAAAAACGAACGATGACATGCTGTGCGTTTAAAGCGATCAGGCGCTGCTCGGCTAATCTAATGAGTTGGCTAGGTCTATTTTCTGGATAGCTGAGCGAATTTTCATCCACCCATTCACCTTGCGTTTGCCCATAGACACTGGTTGATGAGATAAAAAACCACTGCGGTGGCGTTTCTGCTTTTGAAAAATGCGCTAATAACTGATTAACACCTGCTTTATAAATAGCCTCATAACTTTCTTGGTTACGACCATCAGGAGAGACAATAAAATACACAAAGTCGAAATCTAAGGGCAAGGCTTTGAGGGTCTCACTCGCACTAATATCTGCCTTAAAATAGTCTATGCCCGTGATAAGGTCAAAAACAGGCGGATTTCTTTTAAGCCCGACCACTTGATGACCTTTAGCGGTTAATACTTCTGCAAGCTGCGTACCTATAGAACCGCAACCTACGATTAAAATTTTTGCCATAAAAGTTGAATGTAAATTTATGTAGGATGGATAAGCAAAGCGCATCCACCATTGATGCCGAATCGGCCTTGCTTATCTGGCCTACGCGCCTAAAAAACAGGCATGATGTTGAGTAATTTTAAATCCCCCCACCCCCCCCCCTTTGAAAAATGAGGGCAGGGGGGGATTTTTAAAATTTTAGTTGCTCACCTGTGTCATACTCATTCCTAAGCTATTATTGCTTACGCTCAGTCACACTGATTGGCACTAAAGACTTACCTTTATATTCACCGGTTAAGGTTTTTAAGAAAGCCACTAAATTGTCAACTTCTTCAGG
>CAIVYW010000243.1 GCA_903910205.1 uncultured Methylococcaceae bacterium
TGTCGTCAGCAGCAGAAACCAGTGAGCAGTAGCGATACATACTCACTCTTAGGAAACTAGGAATCCCCTTCCTTCAGGTAGGGGAGGATGTCAAGATCTACCTTCCGAGATGATGGTGTGTGTTGATACTTATGAAGGTGTTTCAATAGCGTTGCACAATGTATCATAAACGTCTCACGTCTTTTATTTGAAACAAGAAGGATCTTAATAAAAAATGAAATATTATAATAAACAATAGCTTGCTTTTAAAGTTAAACTGGCATGTAAGTTGCTTTTATCGAAATAGGACGTTAAAAGATAGAGTACTATCTAGCTTAGTCATTTTACTTTTTTGCTTGCAACTTGATTTAGATCAAGAGCCAGTCTTTATATTTATGCAATGATCACTGCTCTGAAAAGTGTGTCTTTGCATTTAGTTATGAAATATCTCACTTAACTATAGAGAGGTCGATATTATGAACACAGAACGTATCGTTAGAATTGTCGCAGGATTTTTCATCTTACTGTCCTTAAGTCTGGGTGTACAAGAGAGTCCACTGTTTCAAAATAGCCACTGGCTTTGGTTTACGGCCTTTGTCGGCATTAACTTGTTTCAGAGCGGCTTTAGCCAATTTTGTCTCATGGAAATTATTTTAAAGAAACTAGGCATTAAAGAAAGTTCGTGCCGCTAACTGCGGTTATCACCTACTCTATCCTCAATGAGGTATTAACATGGCAAAGATTGTAATCATAGGCGCTGGCATCGGTGGTGTACCGATGGCGTTTGAAATGAAAGAAATGGCCCGTAAGGAAGATGAAGTGGTGGTGATCGCTGATACGCCGACCTTTCATTTTGTTCCTTCTAATCCTTGGGTCGGTGTAAACTGGCGTAAACCTGACGATATTAAAGTCGAGCTTGCACCTGTCTTCAAAAAGAAAAAAATCACCTTTATTCAACAACAAGCGACACGTATTCATCCTGAAAACAGTCAAGTTGAAATCGCTGACGGCTCATTGGTGGATTACGACTTCTTAATTATCGCAACTGGCCCTAAGTTGGCTTTTGATGAAATACCAGGACTAGGTCCCAATGGTTATACTCAATCGGTGTGTCATGTTGATCATGCTGGCGAATCTGGTGAGTTCTGGAATAAGTTTGTCGCCGACCCCGGCCCTATTATTGTTGGTGCGGTGCAGGGAGCTTCTTGCTTTGGGCCTGCTTACGAATATATGTTCATCGCCGAAACTGATCTGCGTAAACGTAAAATTCGTGATCAAGTGAAAATGACTTATGTGACCTCTGAGCCTTATATTGGCCATTTAGGTTTAGGCGGCGTAGGTGATACCAAGGGTATGTTAGAAAGCGAATTACGCAATAAACATATCAATTGGATTTGTAATGCTAAGGTCGACAAGATCGAAGATGGCATGATGTATGTCACTGAAGTCGATGAAAACGGTGTCGATAAAAAGAAACATGAACTTCCGTTTAAGCACAGTATGATGCTGCCTGCTTTTAAGGGCGTTGATGCTTTGATGGGTATTGAAAAATTAGTCAATCCGCGTGGCTTTGTATTGGTTGATGAACATCAGCGCAATCAA
>CAIVYW010000244.1 GCA_903910205.1 uncultured Methylococcaceae bacterium
AGTCGCACCGTATCAAACATTTGGGACGGGGTTACAAACCCCGTCCCGCTTCGAATTTTTATCGTTCCCACGCAGAGCGCCACTGCCCACAGTTAAGAGAAAATAGTAAAAACTTGGAGTGCAATAGCTTCAGCTATTGCGTTTTAAAACAGCTGAAGCTGTTTTACTCCAGGCACAGATTACTTAACTGTGGGCAGTGGCCTTATGAGCCTGCTGACAAATTAAAATCCATTTCTACCCTGCCATTAACGAGTTTTAAGTTAGCATCAAACTTCGTGTCTTTAGTGGATTTAAAGCCTTTCAATAATCCGGTCTCGCCCTCGTTCAATAATTTGAGGGCAAGTTCTACTGTGATGGTTTTCTGGGCAATCACTTTCCAGATGACGGCTTTACAATCATTACGCCATTCGCTGCAACTGTAGGCTTTGCTGGTTTCAATGATTTTGCCATTACATAAAGGACAATCGGCTAATACCAAACCTTGAGTTTGCACAGGTTGATTTTGTAGCTTGTTATAACTAAGCTGTCCTGAGCTCTGCAAAATAAGTTGCGCGGTAAAGCTGTTATTATCAACGTTGAGTAGATAAGCCTTTAAGGTACGACCCATTTGCAGGAGTTGGCAGGCCATGTCCCGGCTAATGGTCAGGCCATAGTGTTGTTTCCATAAGACATACTGACAGCCCGTTTTCCATTGACTACAGCCATAGCCTTTTTTACCTTCAATAATCGGCTGTTGGCAACAAGGACACGCCCCTAACTGCTGGTTGTCATAAAGCAATTTTTCAGAGGCATCTTTTAATTGCTGGGTAAACAAAACAATCTCCGCCATAAATTGATCGGGATCATAAGCGTTCTGTTCTATTTTTTTTAGCTTAGCTTCCCATTCACCAGTCATAGCCGCTGACTTTAAGCGATCATCGGCAATAATGGCTATCAAATGCCGACCCGATTCCGTTGATAAGATTAATTTCTTTTTGCGTTGAATATAGTTACGCTTAATCAGACCTTCAATAATAGAGGCGCGGGTGGCGGGTGTACCTAAGCCTTTTTCTTTTAGGGCGACTTTAAGTTCTTCATCATCACAGGTTTTTCCGGCAGATTCCATAATGCCTAATAAACTGGCCTCGTTATAGGCTTTAGGTGCGGTCGTTTTACCTTGGCTAATATGCGCTTGATGAGGGCCGGTTTCGCCTACCGTAAATACCGGCAATAATTTGATCTCGTCAGCTTTAGCGTCTTGGTTAGCGGCTATATTTTTATATAACACCTGCCAGCCTTCTGCCTCTATCATCGTACCCGCCGCTTTAAAGTTAACCTGCTGTATAACGGCTAATACCGTGGTAATCTGCTTTAAACAAGGGGGATAAAAAGCGGCGATAAGTCGTAGAGCAATCGCTTCATAGACTTTCGCTTCATCGGGATTTAAGTGACCCGGTAGCATGGTGGTTGGAATAATGGCATGGTGATCGGTAACCTTTGCATCATTAAAATAACGTTTACTTAAGTTTAAGGTCTCCAGATTCAAGGGCGCGATCTGCTCGCTAAAGGCATGACGCAAAGTCTCCAGTAACGGCTTAATGCCGGGCTTCATATCTTGCGTTAAGCAACGACTGTCGGTACGGGGATAAGTGACATGCTTTTTTTCGTATAATTGCTGAGTGAGTGTTAAGGTTTGATCGGCGGTAAAGCCATAGCGAAGATTCAAATCTTTTTGTAATTCGGTTAAATCGTAGAGTAAGGGCGGATGAACTTGTTCACGCTTACCTTTAACCGAGGTAATTTCAAGCGGATGCGGTTCTAGTTGCCTTAATAAATTGTCAGCGTCTGCTTGTTGCTCAAAACGGCCACCGACATATTGAAAATCAACGCCTCGATACAGGGTATAGAGCTCCCAGAAATCTTTAGCAATAAACTGAGCAATTTCTAAATCTTTTTGTACTATCAGCGCCAGCACGGGGGTTTGTACGCGGCCTATAGTCCAAAGACTACCATATTGACCAAACTTAAGCGTATAAAGGCGTGTGGCATTTAAGCCGACTATCCAATCTGATTCACTGCGACATTTTGCGGCACGATAAAGCCCTTCATAAACACTACCTGCCTGTAATTGGCTAAAGCCTTTTTGGATAGCTTCATCGGTTAAGGAGCTAATCCATAAGCGTTTGATAGGTTTCTCTAGGCACTCAGCCCATGACAAGATATAGCGAAAAATTAACTCCCCTTCCCTACCGGCATCGGTCGCACAGATGATTTCATCAGCCGGCAAAAATAAACGCTTAATAATGTTGAGTTGTTTTTGCGCGGATTCATCGCCGCGTGCTTTCAAACCAAAGGGCTCGGGTATCATGGGCAAGGCGTCTAAGGACCAACGCTTCCATTCAGGATGATATTCATCGGGCTCTTTGAGTTCTACCAAATGCCCAAAGGCCCAAGTAATCTGATAGCCATTACCCTCAAAATATCCATCACGTTTCTGATTAATATTCAGGCACTGGGCGATGTCTCTAGCGACTGAGGGTTTTTCGGTGAGTATGACTTTCATGAAGAGTTCAATAAACAGCGGAGAGGTGGGGCATTATCTTACACCGTAGGGACAGGTCGCGACCTGTCCCTACTATTAAGTTAAGAATATGGGTTCTTGGAGTAAAACTGCTTTAGCTGTTTTAAAGCGCAATAGCTAAAGCTATTGCACTCCACATGACTGTTTTCGCTTAATTTAATGGCAATGACGGAAGCACATCCTATAGGGGTATTTTTATCGTTGCCACGCTCCGGCGTCACTGCCATTAAGTTAAGGAATATGTATGTTTGGAGTAAAACTGCTTTAGCTGTTTTAAAACACAATAGCTGAAGCTATTGCACTCCAAGCTTTTACTTTTTCGCTTAACTTAATGGCAGTGACGCTCCGGCGTGGGAACGATATAAAGGCGGAAGGGTTAAGCCTAGCATCTGTCACGCCTTAAGTTGCTAGCCTCCTAGGCTTAATCTTTCACCCTGAGTCTTTCGTCTGCGCTAAAGCTGTCCCTACAGTATCATTCAGCCCCCTTCTCTACAAAGAGGGGGACTGAATAGTTACATCCCTACCGCGCTTTGTTTTCAATAATAACCAAGCGCTCTGCTGCTATACCTAACAAAAACTCGCCTTTTAATAGACCCAGCAATTCTTTGCCGGCCATGCTATAACGCCAACCGTGTAATAACAGGCATTCTTCATCGTCATTAAACATCAAGACTTCCAGATCTTTACGCGTAGCGAGTATGGTGGGATTAAGGGCATTTTCTTCGGCTCGTATGCGTACCAAGGCGGTTAAAATGTCTAAAATCGCTTCTTGTTGTTGGGTTTTTTTTGCCGGTCTATCTTTTTCATTTAAGGGTAGCGGCAAGCGCTGTTTAGCCGCAGTAATTAATGAACACAGTTCTTTGCCATAACGATGTAGCGCACGTTCATTAAGACCACGGACACTGGCTAAGTCTTCTACCGTTTCGGGCTGTAATTTGGCTAAATCAAACAATAATTCATCACGTAACAGCCAACTTTTCGGTCTATCTTCGGCTTGGGCTGTTTTTTCACGCCAATGCGCTAAGGTCTGAATAATAGATAACTGCTTACCGGTCAGTTTGTTTTTACCTTTAATTCTAAGCCAGGCTTTTTCAGGCTCAACCACATAATTAGCAGGATTAGTCAGTTCAGCAAAGTCTTGTTTTAACCAATCGACACGTCCTAATTCGGTCAGTTTTTGTAACATGATTTGATAAATCTGACACAGATAAATCACATCATCCGCTGCATAGTCAATTTCTGCTTCGGTTAACGGGCGTTTACTCCAATCGGCTCGGGTGTGAGCCTTATTTAAATTAATACTTAATAAGCTAGACACCAGCATGGCATAGCCTGGATTATCTTGAAAACCTAATAAAGGTGCGGCTATTTGAGTATCAAATATTGGCCCTGGCAATTTACCCGTGGCTTGGTGAAATATCTCTAAATCTTGCCTACACGAGTGAAAGACCTTAACGATAGCAGGATTTTCTAACGCCTCATAGAGCTCACTCATATCAGACAAGGCAATGGGATCTATGCAAGCCACCCATTCAGGCGTGGCAATTTGCAGCAAACAAAACTTAGGGTAATAGGTTTTTTCGCGTAAAAACTCGGTATCCAGTGCTAACCAAGATTCTTTTCTAATCTGCGCACAAAGTGTAACCAGTTGTTCTGGCGTATTTATATATTGGATGGGGGTCATAAAGTTAGAAGCAGGGAGTCATATAGCAGGACGAAGGGAGGCATTGTTCATGCGTGAGTTACATAGCTAATATATCTAAACCCGCATGTTCTTCAACTAGCGTTTCTGGTATAGATTCACCTCTCATTAAGCTTGCGAAATCAAACAGTTGCCTATCGGCCAACTGTGAAGGCGCAACATTTTGCAAACTGGTGAAAATTGTTTCTAAGCGCCCAGGAAACTGTTTATCCCACGTCGTTAACATTACTTTCATGGCTTGTCGTTGCAAGTTAATCTGAGAGCCACATAAGTTACAAGGAATAATGGGGTAATCTCTAAAGGCCGCGTAACGCTCTATATCTTTTTCACGCATATAGGCTAAAGGCCGAATGACAATATTCTTTTTATCATCACTCAATAATTTAGGTGGCATGGCTTTAAGCTTACCCCCATAAAAAATATTCAGAAAAAAGGTTTCTAATATATCGTCACGATGATGGCCTAAGGCAATTTTGGTCATGCCATTGGCTTCTGCATACCCGTATAAAGTGCCTCGCCGTAAACGCGAACACAGTCCACAAGTAGTATTACCTTCTGGTATAACGCGTTTTACAACACTGTAGGTATCTTTTTCAATAATATGATAAGGCACGCCTAGTGCTTCAAGGTAAGCAGGTAAGACATGCTCAGGAAAACCAGGCTGTTTTTGATCCAAATTAACCGCTATTAACTCAAAATTGACAGGTGCAGTTTTCTGCAAGTTCATCAGTACGTCTAACATAGTAAAAGAATCTTTACCACCGGATAGACAAACCATGACCTTATCGCCTTCTTCGATCATATTATAGTCAGCAATGGCATCGCCGACATGATGTCTTAACCGTTTTTGTAGTTTGTTAAACTCGAATTTATCTTTTTGCTGTAGATCTGACAGGGTCAGAATTATATAGAGTAATTATGCAGGGAAAGGACATTGAGACGCTTCAGTTGAAGCGTCTCAATAAGAGCGGTTTTAGCCGTTA
>CAIVYW010000245.1 GCA_903910205.1 uncultured Methylococcaceae bacterium
AAACGGCGTTAACAACCCAAAGTAGGTCTATTTCTTCGGTGATCTTTCAAAGATAATGGCAATATCAAACGTTTGAGACGGGGTTATAAACCCCGTCTCGCGAGCAAGTTTTATTTATTGTTACTAGGCAGGAACGATAACATCGTGGTGATGGCTCGTAGGGGCGTATTGCATACGCCCTATAAAATACGCCCCTACGGCGCAGGAAGCGATGAAATATAACCGAACTCCAATCCTCTCCCTTCCTAAATGACGCGACATTTATTTGTGTAGATACCTATGGTCTAAAAGTGAGCGTTTAAGCTAAGCTAAACTGCCTGCCTGTTAGAGATCAACTTATTTCATAATAAGCGCCTTGTACAAGAGTAAAGCCAGTAATTTCGGCCAGTAGCGCGGCGCTATGTTGATCTATTTGTTGAAGAATGCTTTGCCCACCAGCTATTTCTACTTGAGCATTTAAATGACGCAATTTATCAGGCTGAGTATCGTCGTGTAACTGATCAAAAGATCTCGCCGATAAACTAACATAATTTGGGCTAAGCTGAGTAATCAAATCAAAAGACTGTTCTTCTTGGGCAACATAATCAAACTTAAGCGCAATTTTATAACCCCGAATTCGATAATTACTAAGGCCGGCAATCAGCGCGGGATAATGTTTGGCATACGGACTGCTTACCGACATGGTAATAACGATATTGTTGGTTTCTAAGCCGCAATGATTAATGACGTCTTCAAAATAGGCGCCGTGATCCTTTTTAATGCCCAATATGTGGCGCGGATCAACCTCAAGAAACAACGAACCTTGTAAATGGGCTAACGGTAAATAGTTAAGCATATGGGTGGTGCGAGATAAACGATCAAAATCGATAATCGATTCAAAATTATTATCTGCATGGGGACGGTTATTCAGTAAGTTTTCTATTTCATCTGAATATAGATATTGAACGTCATGAGTAGACACCTTGAGCTTGGCAGCATGACCGATAATTTCGTCAGGCTTTTGAGCCAGACGTATCGGTAAAAAAAGACTGCTGATTTTGATTTGACCAAACAGGGTGCTAATAACTTCATTTTCAAGAAGAAAGGGTCGAAAACTTGAGCGATGCTCCTGTCCGAAGCGATCGTTAAAATAATCAGCTAAATTTTGTAAGGGCATGGCTTATTCCTTAATACGGTTAGAAGGGTAGGTTTTAAAGCTTACTCAGTACTTGGCGCTAAGCGTGTAAATCGTTAACTTTGGCCTATTCTGCGCGTTAAAAAAAAGCGGGCCTAAGCCCGCACAAAAACAATCCCTGTTATAGGAGACACACATGGTTAATGACTCATTGCAAGCTACATGGTCATAGTTTGCTTGGTTTGAATACAGTTTAGGGACATTATTTGTTTTAATGAAACGGTATTATTAGAGAAGGCTATCTAATAAATAGATACTAGCGAACATAACTGAATGATCTTTGCGAGTGTAGAGTATTTTTATGTAGTGACTGGTATCAATACCTTCGCCACTTTTTCGTTTGTAACCCAATGATTCATAACAATCGACATTGGGCATTAGTTATTAATAAATAGATCAGACGTTTTTTTGACATAATTTTTAATATAAATACGTACTATCAATGCATTATAACCACTGTGTTTTCTACCTTCTGTGGGTTATTTTTTTGGCGAAGGTATTGT
>CAIVYW010000246.1 GCA_903910205.1 uncultured Methylococcaceae bacterium
GCAACCCATACGCATCAAGCTAAGCCCATCACATTGCGATGATAATGCCGGTCGGGGTTTGCAACCCCGACCGAAACGTTTGGATGTTTCAATAACTTTTGAAATCTTAAACGTTAATAACGGGGTTGCAAACCCCGTCCCGCTTGGGTGGACTTAGCTTGATGCGTATGGGTTGCAAACCCCGTCCAGTATAGTTGATAGCCCTATCTATCAGTGCTGAATTTCAGAAGTGTTTAAGGAGGTTTCTTGAGAGAGTAGGTTTTCTACATCAACACTGTCAAAGCAATAGTGTTCATTACAAAACTCGCAATCGACCTCAATATGCCCAAATTCTAGCAAGATACTTTCTAGCTCTTCTCTGCCCATAGCGCGTAGGGTTCTTTCAATTCGGTGTTTGGAACATGCACATTGAAAGGCCACTGGTTCAGCATCAAATAAGCGTAAGTGTTCTTCATTAAATAATTTATACAACAGTTCTTCGCAGTCTAAGCTGAGTGCTTCTTGTTCGGTAATGGTATTGGCAAATAACTCGATGCGCTGCCAGTCGTCAAACTCACCGTTTTGTGCGGGCAGTTCTTGTATTAACAAGCCCGCCGCAGATTGTTCGTTGGCAAATAACCATAGCCGAGTATTTAATTGTTCAGATTGTTCAAAATAAGTTTGTACGGCAGCGGCCAAGTTTTTACCTTGTAAAGGTACGACACCCTGATAAGGATTGCCATCATCGGGTTCTATGGTTAACACCAATCGGCCTTGCCCAAACTGAGTTTCTAAAGTACCAATAGGTACGTGCGGTTCACTGCGCAGTAAACCGCGTATTTTTTGATCATCGGTAGATTGAGCCACCAAGGCTTTAAGATCACCATCACCTTGCGCTTGTAAGATCATGGAGCCTTTAAATTTAATAGTAGACGATAACATGACCACAGCGGCTAAGGCTTGACCTAATTGCAGTTGAGCAATCTCAGGGCCTTGTTGATGCTGTTTTGCCGCTTGCCAGCTTTGCGTTAAATTAACCCACGTTCCTCTAACACCGATGTCTTCAAATATAAATCGACGTAATACATCTCGTTCTGTCATGCTGATCCTATTAAGTTCCGTGCTTTATGTGAGGTAAAAATTCCAGTAAGCTAGGGCTTACGATTTTCTTGTTATCAACAAAATACCATAAGTCATGATTTTATCATCAAAAAAGCTAACATTACCCACAATAGAGCAGGCTTTATCTGGCCGACAAACCCCTATGTCGATTAATAACCAACATTTTGTAACAGAACAACCGATAGCACCACCGTTTGCTGCGCATCTACAGCAGGCAATTTTTGGCTTAGGTTGTTTTTGGGGGGCGGAGCGCAAGTTTTGGCAACAGTCTGGCGTAGTTAGCACGGCGGTCGGTTACTGTGCTGGCATTACGCCTAATCCTAGTTATGATGAAGTTTGTACGGGTTTAACGGGTCATAATGAAGTAGTATTGGTTATTTTTGATCCTACTCTCTGTGCTTACGGTGATCTATTGACCTTGTTTTGGACCAGCCATAACCCGACTCAGGGCATGAGGCAAGGTAATGATGGCGGTACGCAATATCGATCCGGCATTTACACTTGCACAGATCGACAGTTAATAGCGGCGCAGGCTTCAAGAGTACATTATCAACAAGCCTTGACAGCAGCAGGCTTTGCTTTAATAACAACAGAGATTATGCCTGCACCTGTGTTTTATTATGCCGAAACTTATCATCAGCAATATCTCGCTAAAGACCCCAGTGGTTATTGTGGATTGAATGGCTTAGGCGTGGCTATGTCAGTGCTTAACGTGTAAAGCGATAGCTAATCAATTCGTTTTTCTACTTATATTAGTTTAAATAAATACAAAAACCTTTTACCATAGCCGGCTAGCAGCTTAATTTCGACTTCTAGCTTAAGAATTAACAAAACAGGCTACCAACTTAAGGCGGGACAGTGTAAATAGTACATCGTTGCCACGCTCCGCGTGGGAATGCATCCTGCATCGTTCCAGCGATGCGTGACGCAGAGCGTCACTGGCTGCATTCCCACGCCGGAGCATGGCAACGATAAAAAGCTTTCACTACTGTTTTGTTCCGTCTTAAGTTGGTAGTCACAAAACACAGGTTTAAGATGGCCCTTTTAGTTTATAAATTTGGTGGTACTTCAGTAGGTTCTGCTGAGCGTATTAAAGCAGTCGCTGATAAAGTTAAAAAAGCCCATGATTTGGGCGATCAAATAGTGGTGGTTTTATCGGCTATGAGTGGCGAAACCAATCGCTTAATTGCTTTAGCTAAAGAAATGCAAGCACAACCGACAGAACGGGAAATGGATGTATTGATTTCCACCGGTGAGCAAATCACGGTGGCGTTATTAACGATGGCTTTGCATGAGTTAGGTTGTGATGCTATTTCATATACTGGCGCACAGGTTAAAATCTTAACCGACAGCTGTTTTACCAAGGCACGCATACGCGAGATTGAAGATTCCAAGCTACGCGCTGAATTGTGTGCCGGTAAAGTCGTGGTGGTCGCGGGGTTTCAAGGTATCGATGAGCAAGGTAATATTACAACCTTGGGACGCGGTGGTTCGGATACTACTGCGGTAGCCATTGCCGCCGCATTAAAAGCCGATGAATGTCATATTTATACCGATGTTGACGGCGTTTATACCACTGATCCTAGGGTTGAGCCCAAAGCTCGCCGTTTAGATCATATTACCTTTGAAGAAATGCTGGAAATGGCCAGTTTAGGTTCAAAAGTTCTGCAAATTAGATCGGTAGAGTTTGCCGGCAAATATAACGTGGCCTTACGTGTCTTATCATCATTTAAAGAA
>CAIVYW010000247.1 GCA_903910205.1 uncultured Methylococcaceae bacterium
GCTGCCTGTAAAAGAACCTTGGTTGTCTATGCTGAATACGGGGGCTTGGTAAACATCCAGTTAACTTAGAAATAAGCACGAAATAATATAGTCCAGTCGCATTGAGCCCCTCCTCTTTGAAAAAAGGGGGGCTTTTTAAAATCAGTAGGTTCAAATGTGTCATACACGTTCCTTAACAGCAGTATGGCTAGCGGAGCGGCACTTTTCGCAAACTTACATAATTCAGGCTCTGGAGTAAAACAGCTTTAGCTGTTTTACGTGCAACAGCTAAAGCTGTTGCACTCCAAGCTTTACAGTTAACTGAAATAGCGCTGTAGCCACAACTACGCTATAGCTGCTGAGCCCTCAGCAAGGCTTAATAAGCACTCCGCCAGCAGAGACTAGCGCACTGCAATGCCTTAGCTCATTTTTAGTGACCTTGCGCAGTGCTGCTCTAATCTAGCAGAGTGCTCTGCCAACCTCTATGGGTGCTTAGCCAAGCTAGCGTAGCTTTTATAGACTCTGCACAGCACTCATCACTATCTGAAGTAGTACTCATTAGACCTAGCCTAGCACTCAGCAAGGCTAGATGAGCGTATGCTGGGCTTGCTGAGTACTCTGCAAGATGGGCATATCACTGCGCTAGATTGGACAAATAGTCTTGAAGATTGGACTATGGCTAAGCAAGATTGAAAAAACAGTCTTGAAGACTGGACTATGGCTAAGCAAGATTAGAAAAACACTCAGCAAGATCCGTGTAACACTGCGCAAGATTGCCAGAGCACTTAGCCAAATCAAAGCAGCGCTACTCAAGGTCAGTTTAATACTTGGCCTAATCTCCTTAACACTCAGCAAGTAGAAATTAACGCCACAATAGCTCAAAGCCCATCACAGGCTAAGTGATAGCCATAAAGTGTCAGCTTTTTTTACCCTCTCCCATTGATGTCAAGCCTTATATCCTAGGCGTTTCTTTATAGTAACAGCATGGTACTAAGCCCTAAGCTGTCAGATTTATTTACACTATAGACTCAGTGGCTGCCATTAACCATAGTAATAAAGGCTAATAAAAACTGCTAACCCCTTGTAATGAGAAGCTTTGCTAAAGACTGGCACAGATACTGCTTTAAGTCATTACAGTACCTTGCATTAAGTAAGGCGCTAACTTAACCATAAACTCAGCAATGTGTTTATACAAAAACTATAGCAATATTAGAGGATAACCCTATGAAACTTAAACTGATATCAGCAGCCTTGCTGCTAGTAATAGCCGCACCAGTGACCCAAGCACAATATTTATCAATCAATGACGTGACGGATATTTTTACTTTGCAGGTAGGCGGCACGGGCAATACTACCCCTAACATTGGAGACGCAGGTAATGGTGCCTACGTTGATATCCTAGGCCCTACAGATTCGAACGGTGTATCCAATATCGCCTACAATATACCCAATGAAACCCTCACTTTCATCTTTGCTAACCAAGTCAATTGGTTAGCAGATGCCTATTTTTATCAATATTATACAGAAGCAGGTACGGGAACCAGTGACCTGTTTGTAATTCAGGGACTTGCAGGGACGACCTCTGATTACATCACGTTCATCTCCGATCCTGGAAGCATGTTGCTGCCAGCCTTAATCGCAGGTTCGACCGCCACGCAGCAAGAAATTTCAGCACCTATATTAGAAACGAATAATTGGCAACTCGCCTACAATACGGGTGTCGATCAATATTATATTCGTTCTGTCCCAGAACCTATGACCCTCATCATGCTAGGCTTGGGTTTATTAGGTTTCGGTTATAGCCGTCGCCATGTCTTCACTGAGGGTAAAGGTTTATCAGCTTAAATCACTAAGGTTAATAGCATCTCACCCTCGCTAGGTTTTACTTAGCGAGGGTTTTTTATGCCCCAAACTACGACCAACACCGCGCTTATCTGACAAACTAGCCACAGACTGTCAGCTTTATTTACACCGCCCAACCGCTTAGCGCTCTGTCATCGCATCCAACACCTAGACACAAACTAATCATATTAAGCAATACCTTCGCCAAACGGAAAAGCTAATTCGATAAAATAAAATTCCAGATCGGCTAGAATATATGGATTTCAAGCTGAACTCTACAGGCTGTGACCATGAACACTATCATTACAAAAACGTTGGACTCACTTCGTAGCC
>CAIVYW010000248.1 GCA_903910205.1 uncultured Methylococcaceae bacterium
GATGAATCGCATAACTTTAGGAACAATAATCTTCGTAAAGAAGGGGCCACCCGTTATTCGAGATTAATGAATGATGTTATCAAAACAGGCGTTAAAACTAAGGTCTTGATGCTTTCAGCAACACCTGTTAATAGTCGGATGAATGACTTGAAAAATCAGGTTTCTTTTATTGCCGAAGGCATTGATGATGCTTTTTCTGAACATGGTATTGCCAGTATTGAGCAGACTCTAAAAAAAGCACAAACCCGCTTTAATCAATGGCTAGATCTTGATGATAAAGAGCGCAAAGTTGAAATTCTTCTGGAACGAATGAATTTCGATTATTTCAAGTTACTGGATTTACTGACCATTGCCCGTTCACGTAAACACATTGAAAAATATTACGACATTGCTGAAATTGGTGCATTTCCAGAGCGCCTTAAACCGCTCAATATTAAAGCCGATATAGATACTGATGGCGACTTTCCGCCGTTAAAAGACATCAATCAATCTATCCGCAGACTACACCTTAGCGCCTATGCACCACTTAAATATGTACGCATGGACAAGCGGGAAGAATATAGTCGTAAATACGATATGAAGGTCGGTAATGGCTCATCGGTATTCAAGCAGGTTGATCGTGAACAAAGCTTAATCCATTTGATACGGATTAATCTATTAAAGCGTATGGAAAGCTCGATTAACTCTTTTGCGCTAACCTTGAGTAAATTGCTGAAAGAAGTTGATTTTCTGATTGATAAAATCGATACTCATGATGGCGGTGATATTGAGGAAGTTAATATTGAAGATATCGAAATAGAGGATCAGGATTTTGAATCGTATCTAATAGGTCGCAAGGTTAAGGTACTCATTAAAGATATTGACGCTGTAAGGTGGAAACAGGATTTAGACGAGGATAGGCTGCGTCTTGAAACTATGCTCAATGAAGCGCGTCTTATCGAGCCACAACGCGATGCTAAACTGCAACTCCTTAAGGATATTATTAATCACAAGTGTCAAAATCCTGTAAACCCTGATAATAAAAAACTCATTATATTTACTGCGTTTGCTGATACCGCTAATTACCTCTACACAAACCTAGCCGACTGGGCGCAATCAGAGTTAAATCTTCATTCAGCACTGGTGACAGGAACTGGAACCAATAAAACCACGTTAACGGCTATTAACAGGGATCTTAATAGTATTCTGACCACCTTCTCACCCATATCTAAAGAGCGTCATAAAATCGATGCTACTGCTACCCACGAAATTGATTTGCTGATTGCCACCGATTGTATTTCAGAAGGTCAAAATCTACAGGACTGTGATTATTTAATTAACTACGACATCCATTGGAATCCGGTACGGATTATTCAGCGCTTTGGTCGGATAGACCGCTTAGGATCAAAAAACGCTTTTATTCAATTGATAAACTTTTGGCCCAACATGGAGCTGGATGAATACATTAACTTGGAAGCACGAGTTAGTGGTCGAATGGTACTGCTGGATATTTCGGCCACTGGTGAAGAAAACATCATTGAGTATGACGACAAGAAACGGATGAATGATCTGGAATATCGGCGTAAACAGCTGCAACAATTACAAAACGATGTAGTCAATCTGGAAGATATGACCGGTGGCGTTTCGATTACTGATCTAACGCTCAACGATTTTAAAATGGATTTATCCGCCTTTATGAAAGAGCAAATGGCAAATTTGGCATCGGCTCCGACAGGGTTATTTGCCGTAACAGCCAATCAAAATTCATTTAATAACGATATAGAGCCTGGCGTAATCTTTTGCCTAAAGAATATTTCTGGCAAAACTGCACATGACGATTCTTACGCACTCGCACCTTATTATTTAATTTATGTAACCCAAGCTGGCTTAGTTAAGTACAATTTTTTACAAGCTAAAAAGATACTCGACATACTAAAAAAACAGGGCTTAAGCTGGCAACATCCTGATCCTAAAGCCATTGAGCTATTTTTGCAAGATACGCAACAGGGTAAAGACATGAGTCAATACCGACCCTTATTAGAAGCTGCCATTAATAGTATTATTGGTAAAACGGAAGAAAAAGGTGTTGAAAGTCTGTTTAATCGTGGTGGAACAGTTCTTAGTAAAACTAACTTTAAGGGTAGTGAAGACTTTGAAGTAATTAGCTATATGGTCATTACAGAGGCGACATGATTGAGGCGCTCTATCAACAGATGGCCATACCTGAAGCTTGTTTGCTTGGAAACCGTGTCTATAAAAAACTGTTTTATGACAATGCTCAATTAACTGTAACGGATAAAAAAGCCTTTAGCGATGATATTGTCACTATCTATTGGCGTTATACCTTAAAACCAGAAACCATTAACATTGCCCGTTTTCAAGATGATGAACGGGATTATCCTGAGATAGCTATTCTCCAAGTGAATCTAAAGGAAAACAAACACTATAAACGCATTGCACAGATCATACAGAGGGCTATTCCCTACCCCTTATTGATTATCTTCAACAATGGCTCATGCTTGGCTTTAGCCGTAGCTGACAAACGCTTAAACCGCGCTGATCTTGACAAAATAACAGTAGTAGCTTTTTATGAAACAGAATGGATAGATCTGGAAAACCAAACTGAAGCTGAGCAGGCATTTATAGAAAGTTGTGCTATTCGGTATTTTTCGTATCAAAATTTTTATGCCTTTTATGGTGATTTAACGGCCAGAATTATTGCCTTTAACTGTGCCAAGTTGAGTGGTAGCTATACACTGGACACAGACTTATCAAGGGAACAACGCGTTGAAAATCTGAATACCATCAGGCAAACACAACAAAAATTAATAGAATTAAGAGCAGCGCTTAAAAAAGAAAGTCAATTTAATCGACAAGTTGCGTTAAACGTACAAATTAAGCAGCTATCACACGAACTCGAACACTATAAGGTCAAAATTTAACCAATGGAAAA
>CAIVYW010000249.1 GCA_903910205.1 uncultured Methylococcaceae bacterium
GCAAGCGACAAACAGCCCCTATTATTGCCTTAATAGGTCTAGCAAGCGACAAACAGCCCCTATTATTGCTTGTGTGGTCTAGCAAGCGACAAACAGCCCCTATTATTGCCTTAATAGGTCTAGCAAGCGACAAACAGCCCCTATTATTGCTTGTGTGGTCTAGCAAGCGACAAACAGCCCTTATTATTGCTTGTGTGGTCTAGCAAGCGACAAACAGCCCTTATTATTGCTTGTGTGGTCTAGCAAGCGACAAACAGACCCTATTATTGCTTGTGTGGTCTAGCAAGCGACAAACAGCCCTTATTATTGCTTGTGTGGTCTAGTAAGTGTTGGATAGCCCTAGAGTTGTTTTAATAAGTCCGACAAACGCTAGTTAGCCAAGTAAGGTTGGCAATGCTTGTTTGAACACTATCCCAGCCTTAACGCAAGACAAGTGCAGTTTTTAAGTCTGTTAAAACGGCAGATAGCACTAAGCGGCGCTATTGAAGTGGATAGCCTTTATGGTATGCCCTTTGCAGCCCTTGGCGAGCTGGATAAGGTGTTTACCAACGAGCAACAAATCGATGACTTACTGGCAATTGTTGCCAGCTTTGGTAAGCAGCCATCCTCAATAGAATTAATAGGAAATTAACATGCAACTCACGATTAACGTACCGGATAATTTACCCAAGATTAGAATTACCCAGCGCATTAAAGAGCTAGAGCAAAGCTTGCAAGATGAGGCTACATTCTTTACCAGCGCGTTGACCATCAAAAAAGCCAAGCAAGATAAACTGGCAATGTTAACTAAAATCACCCATGACTGCGCCTCTTTGCCAACATTGGATGATCGGTCAGCCGATGAGATTTTAGGCTACAGCGAAAGTCCGCTCGTTCCCCAGCTCCAGCTTGAGAATGCGGTCTTGGAAGCTGCAGCTTCCTGTCCAATTTCGCGAAGCTAGAGCTTCACGTACTGTGTTCTCAAGCTGGAGCTTGGGAACCAGCATAAACCCAATAACAAAACTTAAGGAAATGACTGCTTAATTATGATTACCGGCGACTTAAAAAACAAAATCGACAAACTCTGGCTGGAATTCTGGCAGGGCGGCATTGCCAACCCTTTAACGGTGATCGAACAAATCACTTTTCTGATGTTTGCCCGATTGCTGGATATTAACGAAAGCCGCGATGAAAAACGCGCCTCGCGCAGCACCGACTTTAGCTATACCCCGCGCTTTAAAGATAACGAACAATATCTGCGTTGGAGTCAGTTCAGCCATATCGAAGACGCCGAGCGGCTGATGAACGTGGTGCGCGATGAAGTGTTCAAGCATTTTCGCCTGCACACCAGCGACAGCCGCTTTGGCGATTACATGAAAGATGCTCGCCTTGCTATCGACAAACCCAGTCTGCTGGTCAAAGCCATCGAAATGATCGACGCACTGCCGCTGGATGCCGGAGACACCAAAGGTGACTTGTACGAATACCTGCTCAGTAAATTGTCCACCGCCGGTATTAACGGCCAATTCCGTACCCCGCGTCATATCATCAAGTTGATGGTGCAATTACTGGCGCCACAAGCGGATGAAACTATCGCCGATCCTACCTGTGGTACAGCGGGCTTTTTGGTGGCGGTCATGGAATATCTACTGGAAACCTACAGCAGCGAGCATGGCATCCTGCAAGAAGACGTTATCGATGATAAAGGTAAAACCGTTATCCAGAAGATTTACACCGGCGACTTATTAACGCCAGAGCAATGGCAAAGCATCAAAACCAAAATGTTTCATGGCTTTGATTTTGACAGCACTATGCTGCGCATTGCCGCCATGAATCTGTATATGCACGGTGTTGATGATCCGGATATTCATTATCAGGATACCCTAGCACACAGTTTTGCCGATCATTTTCCTCATCTTGAGCAAAACGCCTTTAATGTGATTTTGGCTAATCCGCCCTTTAAAGGCAGTCTGGACGAAGACACTATCAACCCGCCGATCTTACGGCTGGTAAAAACCAAAAAAACCGAGCTGCTGTTTATTGCCCAGATTTTACGGATGCTTAAAACCGGAGGTCGCAGTGCTACAGTCGTGCCGCAAGGCGTATTATTTGGCGCTTCCAAAGCGCATCAAGCCGTGCGGGAATTATTGATCGAGCAAAACCAGCTCGAAGCGGTCATCAACCTGCCCAGCGGCGTGTTCAAACCTTATGCTGGTGTGTCCACGGCGATTTTACTATTTACCAAAGGCGGCGCGACCGATCAGGTCTTGTTTTATGATGTGCAGGATGATGGTTTTTCGCTGGACGACAAACGCGATGCGTTGTATCACGATGACCTAGGAACACCGTTAAGTTTTGCCGGTGACTTGCCCAAAGTGCTTGCCGATTATCGACGCTGGCAAGACCATAAA
>CAIVYW010000250.1 GCA_903910205.1 uncultured Methylococcaceae bacterium
GCCTAGATCCAACCTTGGTTGATGTTAATGCGCATCCAGCAAAATTAGAGGTTAGGTTTAGAGAAGGACGCTTAGTGCATGATTTTCTATTTTCAGCACTACATCGATCCTTGGCAGATTTAAGACCCGAACACACGGCCACGGCAGTGAGTTGGGTTAATGAAGGTGTGGTTAATGCTACTGAAGCCGAGTTTGCAACGTCAGTGCCTATCAATAAAGCATTTGATACTAACCCCGCCTATCATGCAGGGCCAACACAACAAACATCGCTACCTTTAACGATAGCTGAATCTATCACGGCTTATGCCTCGTTATCACCCTATGCGCTGGCCGAACAAAAGCCGCGCTTACCTGCTTCATCGGCACACGCTACGCCTCCGCTAGGTTATGCCATCGCCCATATACACAATATTTATATATTGGCTGAAACAACGAAAGGTGTCATTTTGGTTGATGCCCATGCCGCTCATGAACGGGTCACTTATGAACGTCTAAAGCGGCAATATCAACAAGGTTCTGTGCCCAGTCAGCCCTTATTGTTACCTATTAAGATAGTGGTTAGTGCCGCAGAAGCTGATTTAGCTGAGCAAGAATATGAATATTTTAATAGCTTAGGCTTTGAACTTAATCGGTCTGGGCCTGAAACCATTATTCTAAGATCAACTCCAGCTTTATTAGGTCATGTTGATAAAGAGCAGTTAATTCGTGATGTATTGGCCGATATTAATGAACATGGAATGAGTCAGCGCATACAAGAGCAATCTAACCGATTATTAGCCACTATTGCCTGTCATGGTTCGGTTCGTGCTCATCGCCGATTAAGTATTGATGAAATGAACGCTTTATTGCGTGATATGGAACAGACTGAGCGCATAGGGCAATGTAATCATGGGCGACCCACCTGGATAGAGTTATCGACTCAAGAGCTAGACAAGTTCTTTTTACGTGGCCAATAAGCGCTGAGTGATGACAATATGATAACTTGTATACCATTCTTTGTGTGGGAGCGGCTAAAGCGGCGACTTCACGGTTAAAGCCGCTCACCCAATACTCCTTTAGACCCAAGTTATTTAACATTACTTTATAAAAGCTATCATCATGCAAAAGCAATTACTGCCACCGGCCATTTTCTTAATGGGTCCTACTGCTTCAGGAAAAACAGCGCTTTCAGTGCAGTTAGCTCAGAGCTTAGAGGGTGAAATCATTAGTGTTGATTCGGCCTTGGTTTTTAAGGGCATGGATATTGGTACTGCAAAACCTAGCCTAGAAGAAAGAGCAGGCATTCCTCATCATTTAATAGATATCTTGGAGCCGTGGCAATCCTATTCTACCGGCCAATTTAGACATCAAGCTTTAAACTTAATGAAGGATATTAGTGAACGAGGAAAGATTCCTATTTTAGTAGGCGGCACACAGCTTTATTTTAATGCGTTATTTAATGGCTTAGCGGTATTACCTGTCGCTAATTTAGAGATTAGAAAGCAACTAGATAATGATTTAATGCAGCTTGGTAAAGAGGCGTTGCATCAGCGCCTAGCAGAGGTTGATCCACAAGCTGCCGCCAGAATTCATCCGAATGATCCGCAGCGTGTTCAACGTGCATTGGAAGTTTATGAAATCAGTGGTCAGCCATTAAGTGCTTTCTTTAAGGCTCAAGTCGATAATGAACTGCCTTATCAAGCTATAAAGCTCATCATTGCCCCATCAGATCGAAAAGTACTGCATGATATTATCGCTCAGCGTTTTCGACTCATGTTGGCACAGGGTTTTATTGAAGAAGTACAAGCACTCTATCAACGTGGTGATTTAAATGAACTGATGCCATCAATGCGCGCAGTAGGTTATCGGCAAGTATGGGCTTATTTGCAAGGTATAGATGACCTTGAACTCATGACTGAAAAAGCGATTATTGCTACGCGACAATTAGCAAAGCGCCAATTTACATGGTTACGTAGAGTGACTGATGCGATTAGTTTTCAGACGGGACAAGAGACTTTAGTCGCCGATGTTATGGCATTGCTCAACACGCAACTTGGTCGGATTGACTGAGATAGAGAGGGTGTTACTTTTAATAAAAGGCCAATACTCGCATGAAACAATAGCTAGTGTTTATCCTGATTTGTCCGCAAAACCACGCCGTTCAGGGCGGGAATGTAAGGATGATCTTGACTTTTTTTACTCATGAAATATACTCCAGCCAGTAGCAAAGGTTTTAAATCTATATCAGCGATAACCCAGCGATAATAGTAAAGCCTTTAAATTAGGTTAGTTTGTTAGTTAAAAATAACCGTCGGATAGACGGGGCTAGTCTGTGTAGTGAATGGTGCAGTCATGCCGTCAGCAGCAGAAACCAGTGAGCAGTAGCGATACCTACTCACTCTTAGGAAACTAGGAATCCCC
>CAIVYW010000251.1 GCA_903910205.1 uncultured Methylococcaceae bacterium
AAAATGATTGTATTGAAATTGTTGATATAGGAAATTTATATAAGAAGCTGTATATGGTATATTTCAGATATGAATTTATTCTGCCAAAATTAATTAAATCTTTAAATATTGATGTCATATTTAATTTATCTGATGTACCAATAAAAGTAAATAATGTAAAACAGATTTTTTTATTTGATTGGCCTTATGCTGTTTATCCTGAGAGTATTATTTGGAAAAAGATGGATAAATTTAGTGCTTTTGAACGAAAATTAAAATTATTTTTTTTTAAAAAATATTTATCGTTTATAACAACAATGGTTGTACAAACTGATACAGCAAAAATGAGATTGCTAAATATTTTTGATATCAAGAATATTAAAGTTGTTCCTAATGCGGTATCCTTAGAGAATATGGATGGAGGGATATATAAAGACTTTAATTTACCTGATGGCATAAAACTATTGTATTTATGCGTTTATTTCCCTCATAAAAATTTAGAAATTTTTATTTCATTAGCTAAGAAAATCAAGCAGAATAATTTAGATTATAAGATTATTATTACTATTGAATCATCTCAACATACTCAAGTGAAACTATTGCTAGATGATATTAGAAAATTTAAGTTAGATGATATTATTATCAACATAGGTTCAGTTAAAATGGAAAATGTACCATCACTCTATAAACAATGTAATGGATTACTAATGCCAACATTGCTAGAATCATTTTCTGGTACTTATGTGGAAGCTATGTACCATAAAATACCTATTTTCACATCAGATATTGATTTTGCTCACGATGTATGTAAGAACTCTGCATTTTATTTTGATCCATTGGATAGTGATTCTATTTTAAATACAATAGAACACGCGTTTAAAGATGGTGTAAATCAAAAAGTTGATATAGGTTCTGAAATACTAAATGATTTTTTAGGATGGGAAGAAGTTATGAATTTAATTGTAAAAATTATAGAAGAAGAAAAGAATGATATAGCGGAAGAAAAGAATGATGAATAAAAAGGAGTACCAATTATGTACAAGCTGTGTAATGGATACAACAGATAGTAAAATTACTTTTGATAAATATGGTATATGTGACCATTGCCATACTTTTTATCAAAATATTCAGCCAAAATGGCATCCAGATGAGCAGGGATGGCAAGAGATAGTAAAAATAGCTGCTGATATAAAAAAGGCCGGTGAAGGCAAGGATTTCGATTGCATTATCGGTATGAGCGGTGGTATTGACAGCTCCTATCTTGTTTATCTTGCCAAAAAAAAACTGAGACTTAGACCGCTCGTTTTTCATGTGGATGCGGGATGGAACTCCCAACAAGCTGTGCATAATATCGAAAAAATCGTTGATAAATTGGGGCTTGATTTATATACCGAAGTGATCGACTGGGAAGAGATGAAAGATCTGCAGTTGGCTTATTTCAAATCAGGCGTTTCAAATATCGACACGCCACAAGATCATGCCTTCTTTGCAACCATGTATAAATTTGCCGAGAAATATAATGTTAAATATATACTAACCGGAGGAAACTACTCAACAGAGTGTATTAGAAACCCCTTAGAGTGGATGTATTACCAATCAGACTCTATACAGCTACTAGATATTCAAAGACGTTTTGGGAAAAAACCTCTGAAAAATTTCCCTGTGACTAACATACTTTGGCACAAAGTCTATCTACCTTATATTAAAAAGATCAAGCTTATTCGCCCACTTGATTTTATGCCCTACCATAAAGAAGAAGCCACTCAGTTTTTGGTTTATTATTTCGGCTATCAACGCTATGCCCAAAAGCATTTTGAATCACGTTTTACTAAGTTTTATGAATCCTATTGGCTGCCAAAAAAGTTTGGCTATGACACACGGAAAGTCCAATATTCTAGTCTTATTGTGACAGGACAGATGAGTCGGGAAGAGGCTCTCGAAAAACTTAAAAAGCCAGCCTACGTTGAAGAGACGATTAAACAAGATTTCGAGTACATCGCTACCAAGCTCGGCATAACGGTAGAAGAACTTCAAAGCTATCTGGATGCACCTAATAAAACATACAAAGACTATAAAAACCAAATGACTATTTATGATATAGGCGCAAAAGTCATGCGGCTGTTGGGGCTTGAAAAAGGCGGTAAGCGGTGATCGCCATTATCGATTATGGCGTGGGCAATATCAAAGCATTTGCCAATATCTATAAAAACTTCAATATGGAGTTTAAGATAGCCAAAACCAAAGAAGATTTGGCTGGTGCCACTAAGCTGATATTGCCCGGTGTAGGCTCTTTTGATCATGCAATGCTAAGTTTGCAGGATTCAGGTATGAAAGAAAAACTGGACGAATTGGTTTTGGAAAAAAAACTGCCAGTTATTGGAATATGTGTTGGCATGCAAATGTTGGCAAAAAGTAGTGAAGAGGGAAAGTTGCCTGGATTGGGATGGATAAATGGGGTAGTGAAGAAATTTGATGTTTCAAAATTCAGCCAAAACATGCCCTTGCCCCATATGGGTTGGAATAATATCGAGTTGATTCAGCCCAATAGACTAACCGATCATTTAGAGAGCAAGCCAAAATTTTATTTTTTACACTCATACTATTTTGAATGCAATGACAGTAAAGATAGCATCGCTTTGGCGGACTATGGCGCTAAATTTACCTGTATGGTTAATCATCAAAATATTTATGGTATCCAATGTCATCCAGAGAAGAGTCATCATAACGGCATGCAGCTTTTGAAAAATTTTGGAGCACTGTGATGCTGTATCCTAGAATTATTCCCTGTTTGTTGGTACATAATAAAGGCTTGGTCAAAACAGTTAATTTTAAAGATCCCAAATATGTGGGCGATCCGATTAATGCGGTCAAGATATTTAACGAAAAGGAAGCCGATGAATTGATGGTGATCGATATCGATGCGTCTGCAGAAAATAGAGAGCCTGATTATAAAATGATAGAGAATCTGGCTGCTGAATGCAGAATGCCGCTGTGCTACGGCGGTGGGATAAAAACCGTAGGACAAGCTAGAAGAATATTTAATCTTGGGGTTGAAAAAATCGCTATCAGTTCGGCAGCCATTGAGCATCCTGAGCTGATTGCCAATATGGCCAAAGAAGTAGGTAATCAAAGTGTCGTGGTAGTTATTGACGTCAAAAAAAAGCTATTTGGCGGATATGATATTTATACTAACAACGGTAAGAAAAAACAAACAACAAATATAGAAGAATACATTAAAGAAATTCAAAGCCTTGGTGTAGGTGAAATTGTCCTCAACTCTATTGATAATGACGGTCTTATGAAAGGCTATGACAGTGGCTTCATAGAAAAAGTTAAACCCTTAATCAGTGTGCCGCTAACGATACTTGGTGGCGCCGGTTCATTGGATGATATTGGGCGTTTGTTTGATAGATTTGGCATCATCGGTGCTGCTGCAGGTAGTCTTTTCGTTTTTAAGGGCAAGTATAAAGCTGTTTTGATTAGTTATCCAAATTATGAAGAAAAAACTAAATTGATAAGCGAATATTATATTAAATAGGGAAAACCAATTGTGAAACAGTTAATACAAAGCTTCAAAACAGGTGAGCTCGGACTTTTTGATGTCCCCGCTCCGGTCTGTCAGGAAAATGGAGCATTGGTGCAAACCACGGTGAGCCTAGTCAGTGCCGGTACTGAAAAGATGTTAGTGGATTTCGCTAAAAAATCGATGTTAGCAAAAGCTAAAGACCGCCCCGATCTAGTCAAACAAGTTGTGGACAAGATGAAAAAAGAAGGCGTGCGCAATACTCTTGATAAAGTATTTACTAAATTGGATAGCCCGATTCCATTAGGGTACAGCATGGCCGGTCGCGTAATCGAAGTGGGTGCTAATATAAGCGGGATCAATATCGGTGATAGAGTTGCCTGTGGTGGGGCCGGCTATGCCAACCACGCCGAGATCAACTATGTGCCTAAAAACCTTATGGTGCATATTCCTGATGCTGTCGATGATATCGACGCAGCATTTGTAACCGTGGGAGCAATTGCATTGCAGGGCGTGAGACAGACCGAACCTAAATTGGGCGAAAAAATCGCGGTTATAGGTCTGGGGCTTTTAGGACAGTTAACGATTCAGCTCTTGAAAGCAAATGGTTGTAAAGTTATCGGCAGCGATATCGACCCAGATAAAATGGCGTTGGCTAAAAAGCTCGGTGCGGATGTTGCCTGCCATGCCGACGATCTTATCGCTACAGCTCATGAGTTTAGTAATGGTTACGGCGTCGATGCCGTTATTATTGCTGCATCTACGTCAAGCAATCAGCCTATCATTGACGCGGCTGATATTAGCCGCATGCGAGGTCGTGTAGTTCTCGTCGGTATGGTTGGGATGGATGTGCCAAGAAACGCCTATTATAAAAAAGAGCTCGATCTTCGTCTCTCTATGGCCTACGGCCCAGGGCGATATGACCCCGACTATGAAGAAAAGGGCAATGATTACCCCTATGATCTGGTGCGCTGGACTGAGCAGAGAAATTTCGAAGCATTTTTAGGACTCATTGAAGAGGGCAAAATCACACCCAAAGAGCTGATTACCCATAGCTATGATTTCAACGATGCGATGACCGCGTATGACTTGCTCGAAGGGAAAATCCAAGAGAAGTATCTGGGTATCGTTTTGACCTACAAAAATGAGCTTAAGCTTGATGAACACAAAATCGTTCAACGCAACAGCAAAACTCACAGCATTGATAAGATTAACGTAGGGCTGATTGGGGCGGGCAACTTTACCAAATCGGTCATTTTACCGACCATGGCGAAGCTAGGCGGTTATGAGCTTGTTGGTTTGTGTACGGCTACTGGCGTCAGCGCTGAGGGAACAGGGAAGAAATATGATTTTAAATACATCACCACAGACAGTGATGAGATCTTTAAAAACAGTGAAATCAATAGCGTTTTTGTGACCACCCGCCATAACGACCATGCCAGCAAAGTGCTTAAAGCAATAGAGAACCAAAAGCACTGTTTTGTCGAAAAGCCGCTTTGTATTTATGAAGAAGAACTTGAGGCGATCAATGAAGCATACAACGGTAAATCGATTTTGCAGGTCGGCTTCAACCGGAGATTTGCTCCAATGATCGAGACCATGAAAAGTAAATTAAATGGTCAGGTATCTGTCAACTATCGCGTCAACGCGGGTGTGATACCCAAACAAGTTTGGATTCAGGATCGTAGCATCGGTGGCGGACGAATCATTGGTGAAGTGTGCCATTTTATCGACACCTGTAGCTATCTGATAGGTAGTAACGTGGTCAGCGTTTACGCGGCTACTATACAAAAAAATGATCAATCCATCCCTAATGAAGATAATGTAAATATCGTATTGAATTATGCCAACGGCAGTACGGCGACTATTAGCTATTTTGCCTATGGCGATAACAGTATGCCAAAAGAACAGATCGAAGCTTTTGGAAATGGTATTAGTATGCATCTGAACGATTTTAGAGAGTTGACAATCTACAGCGGCGCTAAAGCAAAAAAAGAGAAAAGTGCTAATCAGGACAAAGGGTTTGTCAACGAGTTTAAAGCTTTTAAAATATCGGTAGAAAGTGGTGTACCGGCAATTAGTTTTGATTCAATTTATAACACGACAAAAACAACCTTTAAAATCTTAGACTCTATTCGTAGCGGGAATGTCGAAAAGGTATGATCAGTAAATTACTGACGTTAGTTAATACCGCTAAATTTTTAAAGCCGATTCAAATCGGCTATCGGCTTTATTATTTCTCACGCAGTAGGTGGCGAAAACTGAAAAAGTTTCGCTACCCGACGGCTTTGGTTTCGCAACCAGCCATTTTGAATCTACAACTCTCTCTTTCGAGCTCCCCATCATATTCTGGTAAGACTTTTACATTTTTAAATATTACCCATACTTTTGACGGCGCTATAGACTGGAACTTTCCAGAGTATGGCAAGCTCTGGACTTATAATCTGACCTATTTTGATTTTTTGCAGCAGGAAGGGGTAAGCAGGGAAGAGGGGCTAATACTGATCCACGACTTCATAAATCAGATTACCACTATAAAAGATGGTCTCGAACCTTTCCCAATTTCGCTGCGAGGTATTAACTGGATCAAGTTTTTGACTTATCAGAACATTAAAGAGCAAGTTATTGATGACAATCTTTATGCTCAGTATGTAATATTGCTCGATAATCTCGAATACCATCTGCTCGGCAATCATCTGCTAGAAAATGCTTTCAGTCTTTTGTTTGGGGCTTACTATTTTCAAGATGACATACTTTATAACAAAGCTAAAGCTATTTTGATTGCTGAATTGTCAGAGCAAATTTTGGATGACGGTGCGCATTTTGAACTCAGTCCTATGTATCATCAGATTATGTTATTTAGGGTGCTTCATTGCATCAATCTGGTGCAAAGCAATCCGTGGAAACAAGATGAATTATTGCTATTTCTTGAAGGAAAAGCTGCAAAAATGCTCGGATGGCTAGAAGCGATTAGTTATAGTGATGGTAGCATCCCCCATTTTAACGACAGTACGGACGGTATCGCCCCGACCACGCAGCAGCTCATCAAGTATGCTAATAATTTAAAATTGAGCACTAAATCTTCAACATTATCTGCTTGCGGTTACCGAAAAATTGTTAAAGCTGACTATGAATGTGTCGTGGATATCGGCCAAATTGGCCCTAGTTACATTCCAGGTCATGCTCATGCTGATACCTTTAACTTTGAGCTCAGGATTGCAGGACTGCCTTTTATTGTCGACACTGGCTTGAGTACTTATGAAATAGGGAAAAGACGGGATTTTGAGCGGGGCACGTCAGCGCATAACACGATCGTTGTGAGCGGACAAAACTCCAGTGATGTTTGGGGAGGGTTTCGGGTTGCAGAGCGTGCCGATATTGTTGCATTGGAAGAAAGTAGTGAAAGTATAAAAGCCACTCATAACGGCTATAAAAAACTCGGCATAGTCCATACTCGGACATTTGAATTTTATAACCATAAAATACTCATCAGTGACGAACTCAACAAAGATGTCGAAGCAAAAGCCTATTTGCATTTTCATCCAACGGTGAGTGAAGCAAGCATCAAAAAATATATCCTGCTTGAAGCTGGAGAATTTAAGATCAAGATCTATGAATATGCCGAAGGTTTTAATAAGTATGCATCAGCAAAATATCTAGAGATCGATTTTCAAAGAAATCTAAACATTGAGATAACACTATGAAGATACTCTTTATCACCGATAATTTCCCCCCCGAGGTCAACGCACCCGCTACGCGCACCTATGAACACGCTCAGGAGTGGATCAAGCTGGGGGCAGAGGTAACCGTTATCACTTGCGCTCCGAACTTCCCACATGGCAATGTCTATAAGGGTTATAAAAATAAACTTTATCAAAAAGAGATGATGGAGGGGGTAGAGGTCATACGCGTCTGGAGTTACATTACTGCCAACAGTGGATTTGTTAAACGGGTGATTGATTATGTCAGCTTCGGCTTTTCGGCTTTTTGGGTTGGCTTGTTTCTTAAATACGATATTGTCATCGCGACTTCTCCGCAGTTTTTTACAACATGGGCAGCTTGGGGGCTTTCCAAAATACGCCGTAAACCATGGATTTTTGAACTGCGTGACTTATGGCCAGAATCGATTAAGACCGTTGGCGCTATGAAGCAAGGTCTTATTATTGAAAGACTGGAAAAAATTGAACTCGCTCTCTACTGCGATGCGACACGAGTAATTGCCGTTACTGATGCATTTAAGGCCAATTTGGTTAGTCGCGGAATCGATGCAACCAAGATTGATGTCATAACCAACGGTTCGAACGTATCGTTATTTTATCCCCGTCCTAAAGATCAAGAGTTACTGGAGCAATATAATCTCAAGGACAAGTTCATCATAGGTTATATTGGAACGCATGGAATGGCCCACAACCTTGATTTTATTGTTCGAGCAATTGCACATATCAAAGATGAACATATTCATTTTCTGTTTATCGGCGATGGAGCCATGAAACAAAAAATAGTAGAATTAGCCAATAGTTTGGAATTGAAAAATATTACATTTTTAGATTCGATTACAAAAGAAGAAGTACCACGCTATTTGGCAATCTGTGATATTTCGCTGGCACCTCTCAAAAAAGAAGATAATTTCAAAATGGTTATTCCGTCTAAAATTTTCGAAGCCTCGGCGATGCAAAAACCGACATTATTGGGAGTGCAAGGACAAGCGCAAGAGATTATTGAAAAATACAATGCCGGACTTTGTTTTGAACCTGAAAACGAAGCTGATTTTATCCATAAAGTCATGCAACTGAAAAACGACCCTGTAAAATATCAAGAGCTGCAAAAAGGCTGCGTGAAACTAGCAGAAGCCTATGATCGTAAAAAACTTGCTACTCAAATGCTCGCCATCATTAAAAACGAATGTCCAGGTTGATGGGCTTTGTAACTCAATATTTATTATGTACTGGAATTAATGAGATACTCAGCCTATTGATAGCGACTAAATAACCAATGAAGCGCATTCTCTTAATCATCTGCTTTTTATTGTTATTGCTTGCAGTTGCTTTGTTCAACTTAGGCAACTGGCTTTCTGAGCCAGCTAATAAACCCGCCCAAGCCGACCTGATTGTTGCACTGGGCGGTGGTGCTGGCGAAAGAGATCAAATGGCGGCTAGGCTTTATAAGGCAGGTTACGCTGATAAGATTTTAATAACTGGCATGTGGCGTAGTTCTAAGGCAGGTTTAAGCTATTATCAGCATCCTCGTTCCCTGTTTTTTCTTATGCAAGGCATTCCAAATGAAGCCTTGATGTTTGATGGACTGGCTATCAATACCCATCAAGAGACTGTCAATCTTGCGGCTTTAATGACGACACAACACTGGCGCAGCGTTTTGGTTGTTAGCGACCCACCTCATATTCAGCGCATTAATTACTGCTTAGAAGCTCTTTTTAAACATAATGGCTTATCTTATCGCTTGATAGCCAGTGATATTCCATCTTGGCATACCGGTCGTTGGTGGCAAGAACCTAGATGGCTATTTTTTTGTGTCATTGAAGCCATCAAACTGGTTTATTATGCTTTGGTTTATCGTAGTTAAAATTCTTATAATAACTGTTATGTTTGTTAATCTAATCCTTTGTTATCAATACCTTCGCCAAACGGAAAAGCTAATTCGATAAAATAAAATTTCAGATCGGCTAGAATATATGGATTTCAAGCTGAACTCTACAGGCTGTGACCATGAACACTATCATTACAAAAACGTTGGACTCACTTCGTAGCCTTTTAGGAAAAAGTGATTTAAAACATTTAGAGTTAATCACTG
>CAIVYW010000252.1 GCA_903910205.1 uncultured Methylococcaceae bacterium
AAGATAATCGCAATATCAAACGTTTGAGACGGAGTTATAAACCCGGTCTCGCGAGGTATGGGTTATAAATCCCGTATCGCGAGTGCGGCAGTATCAAACGTTTGGGGCGGGGTTGCAAACCCCGCCCCGCATGGGATTTTTAAAAGCACAGTTGCTCAATTGTGTCGTGTGCATTTCTTAGCATCTATCCACTTTAGGTTAATAGCCTTAACTTCTAATAGTTAATTCATCAATAGGTATGTTATATTATAACAATAGTTTATTGAGGATGATAATGTACAAAAAAATGTTATTACTGGCGGCTGCTACTAGCATTTTTGCTTTAGCGGCCAGTGCGGATGATCAAACCGCTATTCAAGTCGGCCAATCTAATGAGTCAATAATCAATCTTGATACGGTCGTGGTTAGCTCTGCCTCAACAGCCAAACGCTCAGAGTCCCCTTTACCAGCCACGCAGTTATCCGGTGATGAGTTAACTCTAAAAATGGGCAACACTATTGGTGATACCTTAAAACAAGAATTGGGTATGAGTAGTCAATCTTTTGGTCCAGGTGTTGGTACACCGGTAATACGCGGTCAAAGTGGGCCTAGAGTTAAAGTGCTGGAAAATGGTATAGGTAGTAGTGATGTTTCTCAATTAAGTCCAGATCATGCAAGCAGTATTGAGCCGGCTATGGCCGAGAGCATTGAAGTGTTACGAGGCCCTGCGACGTTGCTCTACGGCAGTGGCATCATAGGTGGCGTGGTTAATGTTATCGACAATCGTATCCCTAGCCATCTTTATACTAAGCCGCTTAATGTGGTTTTTGATCAGCGTCTGGATTCGGCCACTAATGAATCTAGCTCCACTATGAAAACAGAAGGTAGCAAAGGCCATTGGGCTTATCATTTAGATGGCTTAGTACGTGAGCGTGGCGATATGTCTATTGCAGGCTCTGCGATAGACACGCCTAAAGCACAGCTATTAGATCCTACCTTGACCGTAGTCAATAACCATCATGGCACGCTCGCTAATACCTTTGCAGAAACCCTTAACGGTGCAGCGGGCGCGTCTTATATTAATGATGGTGGCTTTGTGGGGCTGGGTTTTAATCAGTTTCATAATAATTATGGCATTGCCCCCGATGGTGGAAGCTTTGTCTCTAATGGCATCAGCTATGCGAACCCTAATACGCGTATTGATCAGCGCCAAAACAAATATGATTTTAAAAGCGAATTAAATCAGCCTTTTAGTTTTGCCAAAAAACTGGCGTTGCGTTTTGGTTATACCGATTATTATCATACTGAATTTGACGGTGGTGTGCCGGGCATACCTTATAACCCCGGCACGGCCTTTAGCAATAAGACCTATGAAGGTCGCATCGAGTTAACCCATAAAGACCTAGGGCCCTTTAAAGGCAGTTTCGGTTTTCAAGTGCTTTCTAGCCAATTTGCAGCATTCAATTTTCCAGCCGGCGGTGTACCCAGTGCTGATCTTGCTGTTTTAGATAACACAACGACCCTGACAGTACCGGCCAGCCAAACCAACAGTTTTGGTGTGTTTGGTTTAGAGTCTGTTAAGGTCGGCTCTATGCTCTATCAAGTAGGACTGCGCGTTGAAGACGCAGCGCTTACGCCAACGCTGAGTAATAGCTATATTGCGCCCTTCGGCAGTACGGTTAATTCAAATTATAACTACACGCCTATCAGTGCTTCGGCCTCAGCCTTATGGACCTTAGATAAAATCAACAGTTTTAATATGGGCCTTACTCGTTCGCAACGCGCACCGCAAGTGCAAGAGTTATTCTCGAATGGTTATCATGATGCCACCCGTAGTTATGAGTTAGGCGATCCTAATCTGCACATGGAAACCTCTTATAACCTAGATTTAGGTTATAAATTTAAAGCGCGGGGCGTGCGAGGTGAGCTCGATTTATTTACTAACTGGGCAAACGATTATATTTACCAGCAACGCACGGGGAATTATGTGCCTCCGGGCTTTGTACCGACGGTAAATTCACAAACATTAAGCAATGCGCAATGCCAAGCGGACTCCCCTACTGCCACTTGCACCGCTGTCACCGGCAGTATGCAGGCTGATGCTATTTTTAGAGGCTACGAAAGTAAACTGATATTTCCTGTCATGGAAAACCGCCACGGTATGATTGATCTTACCTTGTTTAGCGATTACACCCGAGGTCAATTTGTTAACGGCGGCAATGTACCTAGATTACCGCCGTTACGTTTTGGCTTTCAATGGGATGTCAGTCAACAACAATGGTCAGCTAATTTACGTTTTACGCGGGCTCAAGCTCAGAATGATGCGGGCGCTAATGACACGGCGACCGCCGGTTATTATTTAGTAACCATGGGCGCTGAGTATCAAATTAAGCGCTATCATGACACTAATATTATGATTTATTTAAAAGGCAATAACCTGCTGAACGAAAACATTCGTAACTCTGTGTCTTACTTACGCAATTTTTCACCTGAACCAGGGCGCGGTGCGCAGTTGGGTTTTAGAGTGACTTATTAGGGCTAGCAACTTAAAGCAGGGCAGTAGGATGGGTAAAGGCAAGGCCGTCCCATCTTGCTTTTGTTGTGTTGATGGGCACGCTGGCGCTTTGCCCATTTTACCTGCTGTACTGAAGCATCAGTTGTAACTTCTGCTATCGGCCTATTTCAGTTAGGAATGAGCACGAAATAATGTAGTCAAGTAGCATCTAACCCCCCCCTTTTTTTGCAAGGGGGCTGGGGGGGCATTTTTTAAATTATAGTTGCCGAAGTGTGTCGTGCTCGTTTCTTAGCGCACAAAGTCAGGATTCTTTACGCACATAAAGTCCCTTTAAAATCATAGTACTCCTCTGTTAGGCACTGAAATATCAGACAAAAAGATTTAATTTATCTATTTGTCGTCGCCATAAGCTAATTAAAAATGTCAGTATTTTTTACACTTTCTTTTAGAAGTCTTTCAGCCATCTGCTTTTATACAGCACATAAACATTTAACTACTTGTAATTAGTCGATATTTAATAATATGGCCTAATTTGTGCTTTATTTAATACGGCAACATAGCTTAGCTATAAACTTCACTGATATTACTCTGGATAACTAAAAATCAATGACTTACAAAGCAAAAAACACCTGTAAGTTATTGGTAGTTCGTGCTCAGTGCTCAGTGCCTAATATCAGATATCTCTATAAGGAACTTAAAATGAACTTACTTCGTAATACACTTCTTGTTGGCGCTCTCGCTGGCTCTTTAGTAACTCTCAGTAATGCCGAGGCGGATGTGATCTATCAGTCCATTCCCGATTTAACGGTGGCTGCAGATAGTAATGGTTGGTGCTCAGTATGCTCCACAAATAATACCCAACAAATTGGGCAACAATTTACACTAGGAGCAAGCGCTTTAATTAACAGCGCATTGTTTACAGTAACCAGCTATTATTTCTGGCCATCACCAGTCACATTAAGTATCTATGCTGACTCGGGTTCTGCTACGCTTGGGGCACAACTTTTTAGCCAAACGTATTCAAGCTTTGCATCGGACACACCTACCGCGAATAACACGGATATTGTCGGTGTTAATATACCCAGCCTTGCGCTTGGTGCTGGAACCTATGATCTTTTATTAACTAATCCAAGCCACTTAGGTATTCCAGGCTATTTGATAGCGAGTGGAGGAACTCAGATTCAGGTCAATGATACCATTCAGCCAGCGAGTGTGGGCGATGCTTACTTTTTTGTTTATAACGGCACTTATAATTCTGGTCTTATTCTTCAAAGTACTCCGATACCGGAGCCTACTTTCATCATGCTCTTTAGTGTAGGACTTTTGGGATTTAGTGCGGCACGCAGAAAAAAGAATTCGGCATAAAATCAT
>CAIVYW010000253.1 GCA_903910205.1 uncultured Methylococcaceae bacterium
AGACCTAGAGTAGCTATAGCACGACGTGTTAAACATTTAACAGACTCTACAGTAGCTATAGCACGACGTGTTAAACATTTAATAAACCTAGAGTAGTTATCGCACGACGTGTTAAACATTTAACAGACTCTACAGTAGCTATAGCACGACGTGTTAAACATTTAATAGACCTAGAGTAGTTATCGCACGACGTGTTAAACATTTAACAGACTCTACAGTAGTTATCGCACGACGTGCTCAATATTTATCAAGCGCCATAGTACACATAGCACAACCTACACGATTTAGCGTTACCCAGCACTAACAAGAACAGATGTTTTGGCTTCCAGCTTAAGCCTTAAACTTTAATCGCTCGCCCTTCAAAAGGCTCAGTGCGAACGGTTAAGCCTAGCATCTGCAACGCTTTACGTTGATAGCCAGAATGATGAACGTTGAGATATTTGTATATAACAACAAAACCTATGATTAATATGAAATTTCAACCGACATTAAGTAATTATTTTAAGGTCTCAATATACCACGCCCTATTCTTCAGTATTCGAGGTAATTAATGGCAAAAATAACGTCACTCAGTCGCTTGTTATCTAAGGAGCTTTAATGACATTATTTCCCGTTTTTCTGTCAGTTGTATTTGTTGTACGCAACCAAGCTGAGCATATTGAAACAATACTATCAGATGCTGCTAATGTTATTTCTTCCATTGTCAGTGATTACGAACTTATCATCATAGATAACGCATCAGTCGACGACAGCATTGCTGTTCTTAAAAAACTAACAGGAGAAAATGGCAAGCCCAATTTACAAATCTACGCACTCACCAAAGAAGTAGATACCGATACAGCGTCATGGGTTGGATTGGAAAATGCATTAGGTGATTTCATCTCAGTTATTGATCCATTGGCCGATGATATCGGCTTTCTACCGGAAATGTTGGATAAAGCCGCTCATGGTGCCGATGTAGTCTTTGCAAACAATAAGAAAAAACCCACTCAAAGTCTCATCTATCGCGGAGCATGCGCTATTTTTAACGGGCTTTATAAGCGTTTTAATGGCATACATCTGGCTAAAGAAGCGCCTCAGTACCGTGTTCTTAATCGGACTGTCGTCAACTTTATTCTTCAGCATCCTCAGCCTGCTATGACCTATCGTCATCTTCCAGCGACAGGAGGATTTACACGCGTCATTCTCAACTACAGTGCAATGCCAAAGATTTCACACACCAAGCGCTTGGGAGAAAGCATCGATCGTAGTATGCGGCTACTCGTTTCAACAACCACTGGCCCCATGCGTATCGTCACCTCTCTTTCTTTATTTGGGGCGTTTGCTAACCTAATTTATTCTATTTATGTCGTTGCTATTGGGATTTTAAAATCAGATGTTGCCCCCGGCTGGATCAGTCTTTCTCTCCAGCAATCGGGTATGTTTTTTTTGATCTCACTGGTTCTCTTAGTACTAAGCGAATACATCATGCAAATGGTCAGTTTATCTAATGAAGGACCGCTTTATCATGTCGGGCAAGAATTCACCAGTACTCGTATGACGCGCCGAGAAAAGCTGAATATTGAAGAAGTCATTTCAAAAAGCTCTCATACCCGAGGCAATGATCCTCAGCACCTTTTCTGATGGCAACTATAGACACAAATAAAGATGCCATCATTATAGGGGGCGGTTTTTACGGCGCAGCTATTGCTGTTTATTTGGCTAAACAACGTAATTTTAAGCGTATCGTCCTAGTAGAACGTGAAACCGCGCTACTGACACGCGCCTCTTATAATAATCAAGCACGTATACATAACGGCTACCACTATCCTCGCAGCTATACCACAGCCTATCGAAGTCGGGTTAATCTGCCCAAGTTCGTATGTGATTGGCCAGATGCGGTGAAACAAGACTTTACCAAGCTTTATGCTATTGCACGCTGTAATTCTAAAGTCACAGCCAAACAGTTTGAACGCTTCTGTCATGAAATTGACGCCAAGATTCAACCTGCAGCCCCAAGGTTGCAGGCTTTATTTGAACCTCGCTTAATTGAAGAGGTATTTCAGGTTGAAGAATATGCCTTCGACACCACGAAATTGGCAAATTGGGCTGAACGTGAACTACAAGAATGTGGCGTACAAATTCGTTTGAAAACATGCGCAACCCAAATATCAAACGGCCCTAATGGTGTATTGCAAGTTGCTCTACAGGCTAATCACGCAATTGAAGAGTTGATGTCTTGCCGCTATATATTCAACTGTACCTATAGCGGGCTTAATCAGTTCAAAGGTGATTTTCCGGGAATCCAAACTGGCCTTAAACAGGAAATCACTGAAATGGCACTGATACAAGTACCACCGGTACTTGAAGGTTTAGGTATCACAGTGATGGATGGTCCGTTCTTCTCGATAATGCCTTTCCCTGCTTGCGGATTACATACGCTTTCACATGTTCGTTACACGCCGCATAAGCACTGGAATGATCAACAAGGCATAGATCCTTATCAAATACTCCAGCAATATGAACGTACAACCCGTGTCGATCGTATGATCAGAGATGTGGGGCGGTATCTCCCTTCAGTGCTTGATACCAAATATGTCGAGTCGTTATTTGAGATCAAAACCGTACTGGTGAAAAACGAGGGCGACGATGGTCGGCCTATTCTCTTCGAGAAACACCTTGAGTTACCTGGGTGTTATTCAGTGCTGGGTGGAAAAATTGACAATATTTATGATGTACTAGAAAAGCTTGATGCGGAGATTTTATAAATGGGTATTCTAAGACTTTTTCTTGCAATGTCTGTTGTCGCGGGACATGCAAAAACCACAGTATTTGGATTTAACGGAATAGGTGCTTATTATGCGGTCAACTTCTTTTTTATAATTTCTGGGTTCTATATGGCAATGGTTCTAAATGAAAAATATAAAGATATAAATCCAATTTATTTCTATAAAAGTCGCGCCTTGCGTCTTTTTCCAGTCTATTACATAGGTGTCTTTATAGCCATTGTTGTTTCATTTACAAGCATAAATGTTTTTTTTAATCACCTTTCAATAGGTGCAAAACTTTACTTTATTTTTCAAAATATTTTTATTCTAGGACAGGACTTATCCTACTTACTGTGCATCAAAGCTACATCGTTTTCATGTGCTGCTGGGGACTCCATGTCAATTAACCCGCCCGCATGGTCTTTAGCCGTTGAACTGGGATTTTATTTGATCGCGCCTTACATACTCAAAAGTGAGAAAAAAACATTTGCTTTTGTTGTGTTAGGATGTATTTATTTACTATCATTAAATAGAATCTACTTGCCATTAAATTCAATTGATTTTTTTAGTCCAATTGACATAACGGCATTCAACTATTTTTTTTACCCCTCATCATTTGCTTTTTTTGGTGGTGGAGCGCTTGCTTATCACTTAAGTAAACGAAAGACACAACCTCATTATTATGCCGCTATTTTCGCCATTATTTTATTTTCTTTCACAAGCACCATAATGCCATTTTGGCATCTACTGTTTATTAGTATGGCTATTCCGGTACTGTTTGATTACACCGCAAAAAATCGTCTCGATAGATCTATTGGTGAATTATCCTACCCCGCATATATTTTACACTTTCCCATTCTAGTGTTTCTTAGACCGTTTACACAATCACATCCTCTATATTTTAGCTTTATTAGTCTAGGATCATGGGTAGCTATTATTTCTTGCATAATTGGACTATTACTCTATCTTTACATCGAAAAAAATATTAATACTTATCGCATCTCAGAAAAATTTTTCGGTAGTATCGCACCCGCCAAAAATAGCTTCATACGTGCTTCTACAACCAGTATTCTACTAATCTATCTCATTTCCCCATTTGCTGCTGTAACCTATATTTACTTACATCAAAAGGTTACAACTCATCCAGGAAACTTTACTGATAGCAATTGGATCAAGGGTATTGGAAGAATTTCTTCAATTATTTTAATTAACAACACTCCTGAAAATATTGATCGTTATAGCGTCGGTAAAGTTATTAAATTTTCTAATGGCGAGGCACGTAAAATTGTTCAAGTAGAGCCATCAGAACAATTTTTAAATATCCATGTAGATGGCGATCCTCTTGACGGACTGCAAGTTGGTTTCCCAAATAAAATTGAGATCGTTAAATGACTGGCGATAAATCGAAAATATTAATGATTTCTTGGAGAAATTAGATGCTGCATTTTTTAAATATGAATATTAAAAACATTATTTTTTTATTGGCATTAACTCTATTTGCGACTAGCTGTTTTCAAAAAAACTTCATGAATTTTTCAAATCAAGTTTTTTTTTATGACTTTCAAAGAGATAGTGAAAGCTTGGTTGTTGGAGCGATAGTTTCTGACAAATTGGGTTTAGATAAAAAAGGAGCTAATCTTGTTAAAATCAGCAAGGACAATAACTTTTATTATGGATATGATTTACTAGCCAATGAGCAACTAAGTGAAAATATTGTTTCTAACCCATACCTATCACAATATGGCATTCAGGGACTGGTATTTTCAAAAATAAATAGCCTCTTTGGATTTAGAAAAGTAGCCATGCTGCAATGTATCAACTCTATTTCTCTAGCCATCGTAATTATTTCTTTATTTTTTCTCTATCGAAAAATATATGACCACCGCTTTGCAGTCATCTTTTTAATAACGATGATAAGTTCGCCTTGGATTGTGTCTTTTGCCAGTAATCTATATTGGGTTTCATTCTTATGGTTTTTGCCTGCTTTATTAGCGGCAATAATATATCTAAATAAAGGCCGGATATTTCGCTTACTCAGTCTTTTAGGCATTGGGGTAGCCGTATTCATTAAAAGTCTTGCTGGCTACGAATACCTGTCTACCATTACCCTTTTTACTTGCTCTGTATTCGTGGTTGCTCCCTTTTTTAAAAGCTCTAACCGTGATTTATCTGGCAATCTAAGAATGTTTTTTTTCGTCTTTATTGCCTGCGTGATTGGCTTTTTTTGTGCATTACTCGTTCATGCAAATATGCGCGGTGATTCCATTCTTACTGGTTTACAAAATATCCTAGATCAAGATATTAAGCGACGCACCTATGGCGACCCCGCCCTTTTTGATCCCTCCTACAAGGAATCATTAAAAAGCTCTCCGCTTAGCGTTATTAATACTTATGTGATGGATTGGCGTACTCCGCTGGTGCTCTGGTTGCCAGGCTACCTATTTAAAGTTCTACTTATTTTTGCAGTGATAGGCGTTTTATATAAATATTCTATCAAGCATATAACTAGACAGAAAGACACCGCTCTTCTTGTCTTTTTTTTCATTGTCCCTGTGTCATGGTTTGTTTTAGCTAAGGGGCACTCTTATCAACATACCCACATGAACTATGTACTTTGGTATTTTGGCTTCGTTCAGGCTTTGATTTATGTCTCTTTTAATACCACCATTATTCTTTGTCTTGATTTTTTTAAATGGGCAAAGACTATTGATGCTAAGGATTTTTAATCTATGAAAACAGGTCTTATAGGATTCTCAGGATTCGTAGGAAGTACGATTCTAAAACAAACACCCTTCGAATTGCTTTATCGATCAACAAATATCAGCGACATTAAAGGTTTAACATTCGATACCGTTGTTTGTGCTGGTGCGCCTGCTCAAAAATGGATTGCCAATCAAGACCCCGAAGCGGATCGTCAGAAGATTGATGGCTTGATCGCCCATCTGAAAACCATTCAGTGCCAAACCTTTATCTTAATTAGCACTGTTGATGTATTTAAAAATCCGATAGGGGTTGATGAAGACACTCTAATCGACGAAACAGGACTTCATCCTTACGGCCTACATCGCCGTTTATTAGAAACGTTTGTCGAAAATCACTTTACTAACTATTTGATCGTTCGCCTCCCCGGCTTGGTTGGGCCAGGACTGCGTAAGAATGTCATCTTCGACTTCTTGAATAACAATAATCTTCATAGTATTGAGAGCCGAGGAGTATTCCAGTTTTATCCGATGGTCAACCTCTGGTATGACATTCAAACCGCTCTAATCGCCAATTTGCAATTAGTGCATTTGACCGCAGCACCGATTAGTGTGGCGGATGTTTCCAAACTAGGTTTTGGCAAATCCTTTGATCAGGCATTGGCTAATACGCCAACCACTTATGACCTGCGAACGCGACACGCTCGCCTTTTTTCCGCGTCAGGTCATTATCAGTACAACACGTGTGAAACGCTACTCGCCATAAGAAGTTACGCTCAATCTGAACCATTGACCATTAAATCCGAGTTTAAGGAAAATACATGAGATTAGCTATTTCAAACATTGCTTGGGATACGACTGAAGATGAAGCGCTTGCTATGTTGCTTACTCGTTTTAGAATCGATGCAATTGATGTCGCGCCACGCAAGTATTTTTCTGAGCCAGCGCTGGCAACAGACGAGGATATCGTCCATATTAAGAACTGGTGGTCTGATCGTGGCATCGAAATTACCGGTATGCAGGCGCTATTGTTTGGCACTTCCGGCTTGAATATCTTTGGCTTGCCGGAAACTCAAGAGGCTATGCTACAACATCTTACTGCTGTATGCCGCATAGGTGCAGGCTTGGCAGCTCAGCGTCTAGTGTTTGGCTCGCCGAAAAACAGAGATCGCACAGGGTTGAGTGATCAGAAGGCTATGAATATGGCCGTGTCTTTTTTCCGACGTCTTGGCGATATTGCTCAATCTTACAACGTGGTGGTCTGTCTAGAGCCTAACCCAGCTTGCTATGGCGCTAATTTTATGACGACCAGTATTGAAACTGCACAGGTAGTGAGGCAGGTTAACCACCCCGCCATTAAAATGCAGCTGGACACAGGGGTACTCACTATTAATGGCGAAGACCCAGCGTCCCTGTTGCAAGATTGCAGATCACTTATTGGACATATTCATGCCAGTGAACCCGATCTTCTACCTTTAGGAGATGGCGGAACTGACCACGACAAGGTGGTTGATACATTAAAGCAGTATCTGCCTAACTATCTAGTTACCATTGAAATGCTGGCAACTCAGAATGAACCACATCTTATTGCAATAGAGCGAGCACTCACCGTAGCAGTTCGATATTATCGTAACATTGACATCCTCCCCTACCTGAAGGAAGGGGATTCCTAGTTTCTTAAGAGTGATTAGGTATCGCTACTGCTCACTGGTTTCTGCTGCTGACGGCATTACTGCACCGTTCACTTCACAGACTAGCCCCGTCTATCCGACGGTTATTTTTAACTAAAAAACATAGTTTAAAAGATTTACTATTATCGCTTGGTTATCGCTGATACAGATCTAAAACCTTTACTACTGAGTTAGAGTATATTTTATGAGTAAAAAAAGTCAAGAGCATCCTTACATCCCCGCCCTGAACGGAAAGGTTTTGCGGACAAAGCATGATAAAAATCTAATGTTAGCAACTGAACACTTAATGAAAGAACACCAGCTTATTTTAAAATATGTCGCTTTATTGGAGCGCTATATTGAATTTGGCTCTAAAAACAGCGAGCCTTCTTTGTTGTTTGAAAAAGCCCCTGTCTTTATTCAGTTTATCCATGAGTTTGCTGACAAATTTCATCATGCGAAAGAAGAAAATATTCTGTTTCGTTATCTTGAACAGCCAGGTGTTCTGACTCACTGCAATCCGATTCCGCAAATGCTAAATGAACACAGTAAAGCCAGGGAATTGGTATTGAATATGGAAAATGCCTTGCTCAGCAACGATATCGATAAATTAGAGGTCAATGGTATTCAGTATGCACGACTTCTAAAAGAGCATATCTATAAGGAAGACAACATTCTGTATCCGATGGGCGAGCGTGGACTTTCTGATACGGCGAAATCCTCTTTGTTAAAAGAATATGCCGAAACTGATGAGCGCTTAGATAGCCAAAGCATTTGGTGTAAATATGAAGCGCTGGCTGCTGATCTTGAAAGCCGGTTAAACTGACTTTCCTCTGCAATCTGATTATAACAAAGATAAATATATGAATATGTTCAATAGATCGACACTCATTTTTATAGCCTTAAGTAGCTTAATAAGTGCTTGCTCTGATGAAGCAAAGTACAAGGCAATGGCCGAAAAATACAACGCAGTTCAAACAGAGAAACTAAAGCACAAAGCAATGTCGGCCGAAGAAATGTCCGCGCATTCAGGTGAAGAAATGCATCATGCCATGCCTATGGCTAATGAAACGACAACTACGCCAAAAATAGATACCGATGAAATCGGTCGTCGAGCTGATGACTTGCCGCCGCCGATTAATCGTAAGCAATCAGAACGGTTGAGTATTGATCTTTATAGCGATGAAGTGGTCGCAGAAATGATGCCTGATGTGACTTACCAATATTGGACTTATAACGGCAAAGTACCTGGGCCGTTTATCAGAGCCAGAGCGGGCGATCAAATAGACATAAATTTGAGTCACGGTAAACCAGGAGTTGCTCATGAAACCCATAGTCAACACACCTCATCTGAACATGCGGCCGCAGGTCATTCGGCTCATTCCATCGATTTGCATGCTGTTGTTGGACCTGGTGGCGGCGCACCATTAATGCAAGTCGCTCAAGGTGAACAAAAAAGTTTTAGTTTTAACGCTACGCATCCGGGTATTTATATTTATCATTGTGCAAGTCCGCATGTGCCAACTCATATTGCCAATGGCATGTATGGCATGATTCTGGTAGAACCAGAACAAGGTCTGTCAAAAGTCGATCGTGAGTTTTACGTGATGCAAGGCGACTTTTACACCCATGGTAAATATGGCGATAAAGGGCTACAAGCCTTTAGTAAAGAAAAACTGTTAAATGAGCATCCTGAATATTTTTTATTCAATGGCCGAGTTAACTCGCTCAGCGCTGAGCGTGCTTTGAAAGCCAAAGTGGGTGAAAAAATACGTCTATTTGTAGGCGTTGGTTCTCATATCGCATCTAATTTTCATATCATCGGCGCTATATTTGATAACGTCTATCAAGATGGTGCGATTATGAATCCGCCACTCAAAAACGTCCAAACCACAATCATAGCGCCCGGATCAGCCGTTATGATCGAATTTACTGCCGAAGTTCCTGGCAAATACCTGCTTGTTGATCATAGTCTGACTCGAGCCATTGACAAAGGCGCACTGGCAGAATTGGTCATAGAATAGTCGGCTACCAACTTAGAGCGGGACAGATAAATAAAGCTGGCCTATTGATTCTGGGAGCGCTGAGCACTCCGTTAACATGACGTGGCGCTATGCGAATCGTTAACTCAAAAATGTTGATCTTATTAAGCGCTCCTCTGACCTGATAAAGCGCTTTACCAATCTTGCTGAGTACTCATGCAATCTTGCACAGGTCTTATGCTACCTGCTGAGCGCTTAGCAAAGCCTGAGCAAATGTTCAGCAGAACTTGCTCAGCATTCAGCAATGTCTGAGCAGCCCTTGCAGTATTTGATGAGCACTAGCTACTCATCAGATGAGCGCATAGCAAGATCACATAAACACTCAACAAGGTCAGCGTAATAGTCTACAAGATCACATAAACACTCAACAAGGTCAGGGTAATGCTCTACAAGATCGCATAAACACTCAACAAGGTCAGGGTAATGCTCTACAAGATTAGCTCATAGCTCTAGCACAGGCCATAAAACGTCATTAATATCACACCAACACTCATCCCTATTAACAAAGCGCTCATTTAGTATTTTGTAACACTCGACTATTAACCTGTAAGGTGGATTCGCGCTAGAACTATTAAAACGTAACGCGGTGGCGTTTCCGGCAATTCGCTTGGTGTGTACAACGACTATCGCCTATTAACGCCCTACAGATTCAGGGTTACGGGTTACTTCATGCAGCTTAAAATCAATATTAAGGAATGTGCATGAAATAACTTCGGCAACTATGATTTTAAAAATCCCCCCCAAGCCCCCCTTTTTCAAAAAGGGGGGCTTGATGTTACTTGCTGACTGATACTGAGTTAAGCATAGCGTCCTTAAATCTAGCTTTGGTCACTTGGCTTTCATAGCCATGATCAATGATGGGGGCTGGATAAAATCCTGGCTGATGTTTTTTATGCCATTGATGAATAAGCTTGGCAGTACAGTCTTTAAGTTCGGGTATCCAATGGTAAATATACTCGCAGTCAGGATCAAATTTTTGTTGCTGTAACCAAGGATTAAATATCCTAAAGTAAGGCTGGGCATCGCAACCTGTTGATGCTGCCCACTGCCAATTACCGTTATTAACACAGGGATCATAATCGACTAGATGCTGGGCAAAATAACGCTCGCCCCAGCGCCAACTCACATGCAAGTCTTTTACTAAAAAAGAAGCGACGATCATTCTGACGCGATTGTGCATAAAACCTGTGGCATTCAGTTCACGCATACCCGCATCGACGATAGGAAAGCCAGTTTTACCCTGCGCCCACGCTTGAAAATATTCCAGATTATTGTCCCAGTGCAAATTAGCAAACTTTTCTAAAAAAGCCTTACCAAATACCTGTGGAAAGTGATAAGCAATATGAGTAAAAAAATCTCGCCAGTAAAGCTGCCTTAATAAGGAATGCTCACTGCCCAAGGCCTCGGTTAGCGCATAATAAACTTCTCGCACTGAACAGGTACCAAACTTTAAATGCGCCGATAATTTGCTAGTGCTATCTAGTGCAGGAAAATCTCGAGTATTGAGATAATCAACCTGTTCAGCAAGCTGCTCAAGAATAGCTAGCGCTTGTGATCGACCGCCTTTTATCATCTCCAAACTAACGGGCCTTAAGGACAAGGCCACTTGATCAATACCACAGTCAGAGGCCACAGACAAAAAGTTCTGCGAACTTAAGGCTTGCGGTAAAGCGACAGGAAACTGCCGAGCATTATTATAAAAAGCCGTAAAGACCTTATAAGGCGTTTGATCACTTTTTAGCGCCTGCTCAGGCTCAGTGAGCAGGGCATCAGCCAATATGTGTAACGGTATTCCTAGTTTTTGACAAGTCTCTGCAAGCTCCGCATCACGCCGTCGACTAAAAGGCGTGTAATCACGATTAATAAACACGGCTTCTATGGACTGCTGTTTAAAGACGTTAGCGATGACCTGATCAGGACAGCCATTATAAAGCGTTAAATTGCCACCGACCTCTTGCAATTGCAGATCAAGATCAGCAATAGATTGCAACATAAAATACAATGCGGGTTGGCTTTGATAAGAATGCGAGTCTATTTGCCTAGGATCAAAAATGAACACAGGCAAAACTTGGCTGGAAACACGCAGCGCTTCATTTAACGCGGTATTATCTTGCAAGCGTAAATCACGCCGAAAAATAAATAGGGCTTTGTTGTAAATAGGCATTAACAGTACATATCTGATGAGGGAACAATGGATAGTAAATCCAATTTAATGCTCATTTCAAGCGTTGAAATGTCGGGCACAACAAACAGGTACCCGACGCACGACTAAAACAATTTATTTAAAAAGCTCTTTTCTTCTTTAGGCTTAGG
>CAIVYW010000254.1 GCA_903910205.1 uncultured Methylococcaceae bacterium
GGCTTCCATAACGATAATCCATAAGTTAACCCTCTTTTCTTATTTTTTGATTATTATAACTAAGAAATCATAGATAAATCTAACCGCCTAAAAGGCGGTGGTTTTAACCTTAAAACGGACAAATAAAAAAGGGCGTGTATCGCTACAAGCCCTTATTTTGTTGACTTTGTTATGATGTTGTTTTCGGTTGTTTTACCGCATTACTTTCCTATACAAAAACTGGAGAAAATCTTACCTAACAGATCATCAGAACTAACGGTGCCGGTGATTTCAGCAAGGCTCATTTGAGCTTGTCTTAAGTCTTCGGCAACTAACTCACCAGCTTGATTATGCTGTAGCTGTTCTAAAGCACTTTCTACAAACTGATGACTTGTTGTTATAGCTACGATGTGTCGTCTTCTAGCAATAAAAACATCGTTAGTATTGTCATTAAAGCCAACAGATTCTTTTAGATGCTTTTTTAACAATTCCATGCCCTGTCCCGTTTTAATAGACAAGTAGCACTTATAGCCATTTTCTGTTTGTATTAGTTTAGGTTCTATACCCAATAAATCTATTTTGTTGTAGATCTTAATAATCTCAATATTGTTAGGTAGACTATTTAATATCTGTTCTGACTCAAGCTCTCGTGCATCAATAAGCAGTATTATTTTATCGGCTTTTAAAATTTCTTCGTGCGCACGCCGTATGCCTTCTTTTTCTATTGCATTGTCACTATCACGTAAACCAGCGGTATCAATAATATGTAAGGGCATTCCATCTAGCTGAATATGTTCTCTAAGGACATCTCTGGTCGTCCCTGCTATTTCTGTAACGATTGCCGCCTCATGTCCAGCCAGCGCATTAAGAAGGCTGGATTTACCTGCATTTGGCTTGCCTACCAAAACAACGGTCATGCCATCACGTAATAAACGACCTTGTTGAGCAGTTTTTAGTATTTTTTTGAGGCTATGCAATAATCTAACAATACGGCTTTCAACAACACCATCCGTTAAGAAATCAATTTCTTCATCGACAAAATCGATAGCCGCTTCAATATAGATACGTAGCTCTGTTAGCTCTGTAACCAATTCATTTATTTGGTGTGAAAATACACCTTGCATAGACTTTTGTGCAGATCGCACGGATTGCTCAGTGCTGCTTTCAATTAAATCAGCAACAGCTTCTGCTTGGGCTAAGTCGAGTTTGTTATTTAAGAAAGCGCGTTCGGTGAACTCTCCTGGATTAGCCAATCGAGCCCCCAATGAAAGCACTCGCCTTAATAGCATATCCAACACGACTGAACCACCATGTCCTTGCAGTTCTAATATATCTTCGCCTGTATAGGAGGCAGGGGCAGGAAAGTAAAGACAGATACCAGAATCAATGATGCCGCCGTGTTCATCTATAAATGACGTAAACAAGGCATGTCTAGGAATTAACGATTTATTAAGAAGATGTTGGGCGATTTCAGTAACTAACATACCTGAAATTCGAATGATACCCACACCGCCATTCCCTGGCGGTGTTGCAATAGCAGCAATAGTATCTTGAGTGAAAAGCACTTAGCCTGCTTTTTCTATTTGCTTGGTAATATACGTTTGCTGAATGATAGACAAGGTATTGTTTACAACCCAATATAAAACCAAACCTGCTGGAAAAAACAAGAAGAAAATAGTAAAAACAATAGGGAACATCTTCATTACTTTAGCTTGAATCGGATCAATAGGCGCGGGATTTAAGCCTTGCTGAATTTTCATGGTAATACCCATGATGACTGGCAAGATATAAAAAGGATCTTGTATTGATAAATCCTGTATCCATAGCATAAAAGGTGCTTGACGAAACTCAATGGTTTCACTCAATACCCAATACAGTGCCATAAATACTGGTATTTGTATCAATATGGGCAAACAACCACCCAGCGGATTTACCTTTTCTTTTTTATACAAGCCCATCATTTCAGTGTTAAAACGCGGCCTGTCATCTGCAAATCGTTCTTGCAATTCTTTAAGACGAGGCTGAATTTTACGCATTTTAGCCATTGATTTGAAACTAGCCTGCGATAACGGAAAAAACAACAATTTGATACAAAATGTTACGCCCATAATAGCCAAACCCCAATTGCCTATAGCGCCGTGAATTATATTCAATAACGAATAGATGGGTTTACCAATAAAGGTTAATACACTGTAATCAACCGTCAGCTCAAGTCCTGGAGCCAAGGCTTCCATCATAGGTTGAACTTTAGGTCCAGCAAATAAACGTGAAACAAATTCAGCCTCAGTGTTACTTTCAACCGTTACTGATGGCGAGTAAGTACCAATTACATAACGACCGTCTTTAAGCTCTTTGGTGTAAAAATGATTTTCTTGGTCAGCAGGTGGTATCCATGCAGAAGCAAAATAATGCTGAATCATTGCGGCCCAGCCTCCTTTAGTAGCGACATCCAAAGTATCATCCGCCATATCTTCAAAGCTTATTTTTTGGTATTTATTTTTTTCAGTATAAATAACACCACCGTTATAAGCTCTCATGCCGCCTGTCAACATATTGCCTTTGCCCGCCGTATCAGGCACTCTTAATAACTGACTATATTGTCTACCGGACCAAGCTTTACCTGAATGATTACTGACCTTTTGGTCGAGTGTTATCTCATAACTTCCACGTTTAAAGGTAAATACTTTACTAATAACAAGGCCATTATGATCTGTCCATGTTAAAGGAATCGTTAGACTATCTTGTTCAGGCGCCAATGTATAATGGTCTTTCTCATTAGAGAAAACCGTATAATGGTTGGGCGCTGCCGCTAAGCCACTGCCAGCAATTAAGCCGCTTTGTGCAACAAATATTTTATCTTGATTATTGTCAAACAAGCGTACTGGTGCAGAATTTATTTCGGCACTACTTAAACCTACCATTACGCGTAATTTATCAACAAGGGTATTTGTTTTTTCTACAGGGTAACTTAATAAATCTAGGTTAGTAACTGTGCCACCTTGTAAATCAATTTCAAGGGAAATTACATCTGTTTTGACAGTTATCGTTTTAGCAACTGGGGCCAAAGCATTAGGAATAGCAATAGCATTATGTCCAGCACCTTCCTTTTGCAGGGTTGCATCTGTCGATGCCATTGGTAAATCTTCTTTAACCGGCGCAGTAGGATTCACAATTGCAGCTACTTCAGGTTTTGGACCGTAGTCTAACTCCCAAGCTTGCCACAGCATAAATACCAGCATTGCAAAAGTAACGATCAGTATAAATCTTATATTATCCATTCTTTTTACCAAATTTTTCTGGAACGTTATCAATGCCGCCTTGATGAAAAGGATGGCACTTTAATAATCTTTTGAGTGTGAGATAAGAGCCAATAATAGCACCATGAGACTGAAGTGCTTCTACGGAATAACTTGAACAGCTTGGATAAAAACGACAGTTTGACCCAAGCATGGGACTTATAAAGTATTTATAACACTTTATAATTGCTATGAGCATGAAGCGCATCGAGATACCAACCTAAGCCAATGTTTTTCGAGTGACTTCCTTAATAAGTCGGCTGGAGCATCAATAGCTTCCTTGCGCGCCAGTACAACAATATCTATCCCCCCCAAATTTTGTTGTTTTATTCTAAAGTTTTCCCTGACAGTTCGCTTAATCATATTTCTATGTACGGCTTTTTTTATATTTTTTTTGGCAATTGCCAATCCAAGCCTAGGATGATCGAAATCATTCCTTGTGGCTAATAAGGTAAAATAGGTATCACTCGATTTCACAGGATTAGCAAATACTTTTTTATATTCAGCTGGTTTTTTTAGCCGTAACTGTGGAGGAAAGCTGAAACTGTGTTCAGTCACTCAGCGTCAACTAAACCGTTAACTTAGCTCGGCCTTTAGCTCTGCGAGCATTTATAACATTTCGTCCGCCTACAGTAGCCATTCTTGCGCGAAATCCATGAGTTCTTGCACGTTTAATTTTACTGGGTTGGTATGTTCTTTTCATAGTAATAGGGCCTTAGCAAATTGAGTGTTAACAAAAACACATAAAAAAGACTAGGGATGATAAAATAATCTGCATTAACTGTCAATTCTGTAATGCAATATTTTATTACTGTATAGTGATAATCTAGCTTTTTTTTCATTAACACCTATAAAATAACACCTAATTCAATGAATTCAATTTGGGATAACTGCCTTACTAAACTTGAAAATGAAGTTTCTAGCTCAGACTTTAGTACATGGATACGCCCTTTACAGGCTATTGAAGCTGACGGCAGATTAAAATTATTAGCTCCAAATCGATTTGTTTTAGATTGGGTAAAACAACATTTTTATGCCAGAATTCAAGAATCAATACATGAGATTTCAAGCGGAGCTTTAGAGCTTAATCTCGAGATTGGATCCAGAGCACCTACAACAACCAGCATTATAAACAATCATAAACATGCTGAAGTAAAGAAAATAAGCCCCAACTTTCTTAATAAAGCATTTACATTTGAAAATTTTGTTGAGGGTAAATCTAGTCAATTAGCGAGAGCAGCATCTATTCAAGTCTCTGAAAACATAGGGAAAGCCTATAATCCATTGCTGATTTATGGTAGTTCTGGCTTAGGTAAAACTCATATTATGCACGCCATTGGCAATGCGGTTTTACAGAAGAACCCATCTGCAAGCATAGTCTATTTACATTCTGAAAAATTTGTTCAGGATATGGTTAGAGCCTTACAACAAAACTCAATTAATGCTTTTAAAGACTATTATCGTAGCATTGATGTTTTGTTGATCGATGATATCCAATTTTTCGCAGGCAAAGAACGCTCTCAAGAAGAGTTTTTTCACACCTTTAATACTTTACTAGAAAAAAAACACCAAATCGTTTTAACCTGCGATAAATATCCAAAAGAAATAGTGGGCCTTGAAGATCGATTAAAATCAAGATTCGGCTGTGGCTTACCCGTTTCTATAGAAGCTCCTGACATGGAAACTAGAGCGGCTATTTTATTAAAAAAGGCCGCACAAGCTAATGTTAATTTGCCTCAAGACGTTGCTTTTTTTATTGCTAAAAAAATCCCGTTTAATGTTCGTGATCTTGAAGGAGCCCTAAGACGCGTTATTGCAAACGCACAATTTACCGGACGCGATATAACCATAGAATTTACCAAGGAAGCGCTACACGATTTAATTACGCTCAAAGATAAGCTAGTTAATATAGATAATATACAAAAAACAGTCGCTGAATATTATAAAATCCGAGTAGTTGATTTATCCTCTAAAAATAGAAAACAAAATGTAACGAGACCTAGACAAATGGCAATGTGCTTAGCAAGAGAATTAACCTCACATAGCTTTCCGGAAATCGGTGTTAACTTTGGTGGGCGCGATCACACAACCGTTATGAATGCCTGTAAAAAAATTAATTCCTTAAAAGAATCTGATAATAAAATTGCCGAAGATTACTCTAATTTATTGAGAACACTTTCTCCTTGAACCTAAGGATGCTAAATTAACAATACAATCATTCTTATTCAAACACGAAAATTCCCTGCTGATCTAGCAACGCTCTTATCCTGATACTGAGTCTTCTTTAATGATATAGCAAGGTTCTTATCCAAGCACAGCATCTTCTGCTGTCATCGGCATTTATAACAGATCTGCGGGGAGTCGCTATTTTTGAGTAAAGATTTCCCTTGTTCCCAGCATGGAAATCCTCAAAAATACCGCGACAAGTCATATACCTCCGGCAAAGCCGGAGGCTTGAAAATGTGAACCGCTCAAAGCGGGTTAAATTATGTACCACCTAAAGGTGGCGGTGCCTTAAAATAAATCGAGTTGATCTATTCGCTTATCCTCTTCTTCTTGATGCTTGATGTAATTGCGCACGGTTTCCTCATCTCTACCCACGGTTGAAACATAATAACCTCTTGCCCAAAAACTCTGACCAGTGAAGTTCTTTCTACGTCCTGTATAGGTTCGTGCTATCGATATCGCACTTTTACCCGACATTCCGCACCCCTGCTATCCGGAATCAGCATATAAGTGAACATACCGTTCACCAAGCAGATTAAGCAAATGATGGTGGTGTTTATTGCAATTTAGTACAACTTCCTGCCAAC
>CAIVYW010000255.1 GCA_903910205.1 uncultured Methylococcaceae bacterium
ACATTCATTACAATACTATTAATTCAATATGGAACAAAATTTTAAAATTTAACGGTTATATCGATGAGTATAGATGCATTCAACAAGCTTATCACAAATGTGGTTTTCAGGTTCGCCCAGAATTGTTAAAACATTGGTCGTATGAAAATCAGAAAAAAGCTTATATAAAAGGCATTAAATCAGGTTGGCAAGAGCCATCAGGTACAACCGACATACATTCGTTGAGTAAATTAAAAAACGTTCGGTCTTATTTATTGAAGTACTTTAGCAAAAATATAAATTCAACTTATAAAGATGGAAAGGATAATAATAAGTCTGATTTGTTCAGCGGCCTTGATAAGGCAAATTTTGCGCATCCTGAAAATACGGTTAACCAAGATGGAGAAATACAAGAGATTAATGCGATTGAAGGAAATATCTGGTTTACAAGTCAAAGTCTTAGCGCCTGTAAAAATTTCGCGTATGAGGAAACTAATACACTTTATGATACACTTCGCACATTTCAAACCGAACATCCCGAAAAAGTAATTAACGGCGATTATTACAACATATATCTGTTTGGAATTAACGATTTAAAAAAATTAGGAGCCCAAGAATTTTATGAGAAAATTGCACCCGATATTGAGCAAAACAGGCAACACTTGTATAAAAATTATGTGCTTCCTATTTAAAATGCTTACCATTGTCTTATTTATTCACACAAAATACCATTATTATGACAATTCTCGAATGGATTAAGTTATTGGAACAAATTCTATTGTTCTTAGAGGAATTAGTAAATGCCCTTATTCCCGGCACTGCAATTCATAGCGCCACAAAGGCTAAGATTGCAAAACTAACTTCTCAAATTGAAGATGCTAAAAAAGTAGCTGCAACACAGCAAGAAGCAGATACTAAGGCAGCTAAAAAAGCTTAGTAGTCAGATTCACCTTAATTGATTAGTCCCGGCATAGTGTATTTATGTCGGGATTTTTGATTTTCCACATCTTTATAATTTTGAGTAGCAAAGGCAACCTTTTTAGATGTATCTATTCGCCTGTTTTTTATTCCGTCTGTACTTATTCTATTGGTGCTCCTCTCTCTCTCTCGGGCTCTCGCATTTCCTACCGGTGCATATATTATTCTCTAAGGCTTATATTTCCTTTCATGGATAATGGACAGGTTAATTTTTATAGCTAATTTGGTTTAGTCGCCTTGCCCACTGCGCCACAATGCAGCCCCAGCCCCTCTAGCTTAATCAATACACAATGCTGGGGCTGCAAAATGTGTCAAGGTGGGCAAGAGGGGGCTAAGTAGTCTAACTGTGTGGCTTGCAGCCATTAAAATACTGCTATCATTTTCAACATTAAGTAAATGCTTGTTATTAGCTTCGTTGTAGACATAGAGGATTTAAGCTATGTTAACATAATTATATATTATAAAACATGTTCAAGCTAATGAATAAAAAGAGTTTCTTTGAAATGTTAGTTATAATACCATTATGTTAAATAGCGCTGTCAGAGAAGTTGGGTCTGTGGT
>CAIVYW010000256.1 GCA_903910205.1 uncultured Methylococcaceae bacterium
ATGTTATTAACTGCCACGTTATTTTCCTTGGCTGGCTTTATTAATGCCGTGTTAGCAGAAAGTTTTGACGATATTTCCATTATCCCCAACTTTGTTTTAACACCATTAAGTTATTTAGGTGGAGTGTTTTATTCCGTTAAAATGTTACCTGGCATATGGCAAAACATATCGTTAGGAAATCCCATTTTGTATATGATTAATGCTTTTAGATATGGCTTAATAGGGGTGACTGATGTTGATATTCGCTTGGCTTTTGTGATGACAGTTGGCTTTATTGTGGTCTTGACGCTAGTTAGTTTGTTTTTGCTTTATAAGGGCATAGGCATTAAAAACTAGTTGCAAGATTTTTAATCCCCCACTTTAATCGCTAGAGCATTTGAGAGCATCATCAGTTGTTAATATCGCCTTAAATAACATTAATTAAGGCGCGCACAATAAAATCACTCGTGTTTTACTGTAACTAATGTATGAGACGGTATATAATCGAACGTATTTATTCAATGATTTAGTCAATTCAAACCGGAAAGAAAACATGCTGGGTAAGCTAGTTAGATTAGTTGTAGGGAGCCGTAACGACAGGCTGATAAAGAAGAAAAGAAAGTTGGTCAAGAGTGTCAACGCATTAGCTTCGGAATACGAAAAACTGTCTGATGAGGCAATTAAGGCAAAAACTCAAGAGTTTCGTGATCGTCTTGAGCAAGGTGAGAAACTAGATAAACTGATTCCAGAAGCCTTTGCTGCGGTCAGAGAGGCCTCTTCACGCGTTTTCGGTATGCGTCATTTTGATGTGCAACTGATAGGCGGCATGATTTTGCATGACGGCAAAATAGCTGAAATGAAAACCGGTGAGGGTAAAACCTTGATGGCGACATTAGCGGCTTATTTAAATGCCTTGTCTGGCCATGGCGTCCATGTTGTAACAGTGAACGATTACCTCGCTAAGCGTGACTCAGAATGGATGGGTAGGCTGTATAGTTTTCTGGGTATGACTACCGGTGTGATCATTAGTCAGATGGAACATGCGCAAAGACGTGAGGCTTACGCTGCGGATATTACCTACGGCACTAATAACGAATTTGGTTTCGATTATCTACGTGACAACATGGCTTTCAGCATAGAGCAGAAAGTTCAGCGTGATTTAAGTTTTGCTATTGTCGATGAAGTTGATTCTATCCTAATTGATGAAGCCAGAACACCACTGATTATTTCTGGGCCTACTGATGAAAGCACTGAAATTTATATCAAAGCCAATGAAATCATTCCGTACTTAACTCGCGAAGAACCTGAGGGTCAGCCTGGCGATTACACGGTAGATGAAAAAATACGTCAGGTTTATCTAACTGAGGCAGGTCATGAGCGCGTCGAGCATATGATGCTTGAACTGGGTTTAATGCCTGAAGGTACCAGTCTTTATGATGCCTCGAATATTCGACTCATGCATTATTTAAATGCCTCTTTGCGTGGACATGTCTTATTTAAGAAAGATGTTGATTACATTGTTGCTAATGATGAAGTCGTGATTGTTGACGAATTCACCGGCAGAATAATGCCAGGAAGACGATGGTCTGAAGGCTTGCATCAAGCGATTGAAGCTAAAGAACATGTTGCCATCAATAGTGAAAACCAAACCTTAGCCTCTATCACCTTCCAGAATTATTTTCGTTTATACGATAAATTGTCTGGTATGACAGGCACGGCTGATACTGAAGCGTTTGAATTAAACAATATTTATGGCCTTGAAGTTGTGGTCATTCCTACGCATCGCCCCTTGGTCCGAAGAGACTTAGGTGATGTGGTTTTCTTAACGACGGATGAAAAGTATATTGCTGTTGCAGATGACATCAAAGAATGTGTGAGTCGTGGACAGCCCGTTTTAGTCGGAACCACGTCTATTGAAAATTCTGAGCGCTTATCTCACTTACTTAATAAACAAGGCATTAAGCACGAAGTGCTAAATGCCAAGCAACATGAGCGTGAAGCGCATATTATCGAGCAAGCAGGTATGCCAGGATCCGTCACTATTGCGACTAATATGGCTGGCCGAGGCACTGATATTGTACTCGGTGGTAATTTAGATGCTGAGTTAAAAAGTCTTGGTGAAGATGCTAGTGATGCTGAAAAAGAACATGTGCGTGGTGCTTGGCTAGATAGGCATCAACAAGTCATTAATAATGGTGGCTTACATGTGATTGGTTCAGAGCGCCATGAATCACGTCGTATCGATAATCAATTAAGAGGTCGATCGGGTCGTCAAGGTGATCCAGGTTCAACGCGTTTTTACTTATCATTGCAAGATGATTTAATGCGAATTTTTGCTTCTGAACGCGTCGCTGGTTTGATGAAAAAACTAGGTATGGGTGATGGTGAGGCCATAGAACATCCTTGGGTTACTCGGTCTATTGAAAATGCTCAGCGTAAAGTTGAAGCACGCAATTTTGATATTCGTAAAGAAATCTTAGCGTATGACGACGTGGCTAATGATCAGCGCAAGGTGATCTATACGCAGCGTAATGAATTAATGGCAGCCAGTGATGTTTCAGACATCATTACCGCTATTCGTGAAGATGTCGTTAACGATGTGATTACTCAATATATTCCTGCAAAAACGATGGTTGAGCAATGGGATGTGTCAGGCTTAGAGCAGCATTTGCATAATGAGTTTAATGTCATTATTCCTGTGCAACAAATGCTAGATGAAGACCATAAATTACAAGAAGCCTCGTTAAGATTGCGTATTATTGAGATTCTTGAACAAAATAATAAAGACAAAGAGCAGCAAATTACCCAAGAAGTTTTACAGCATTTTGAAAAATCGGTGATGTTACAGGTATTGGATACTAGCTGGAAAGAGCATTTGTCTGCTATGGATTATTTACGTCAAGGCATTCATTTTAGAGGCTATGCGCAAAAAGATCCTAAACAAGAGTATAAGCGCGAAGCCTTCGAAATGTTTAGCAGTCTACTTGATCATATTAAATATGAAGTAATTGGTATTTTATTTAATGTTCAAGTTCGCCAAGAAGAAGATGTTCAAGCACTTGATGCGCAAAGACAAGCACCTATAGAAATGCACTTTGAGCATGCACAAGCGCCGGCACTGGATATTATCGACGAGCAAGCTAAGGTCATCGCCGATGAAAATACTGCCGAGCAACCTTTTGTACGAGTAACCGATAAAGTAGGTCGTAATGATGATTGTCCGTGTGGCTCTGGAAAGAAATATAAGCATTGTCATGGAAAGCTAACTTAAATCTTAAAGCATAATCACCTTGTTACTTTGCACCCCATTTGTTTTATATCAAGTTGTTAATTGACAAAACAACTGGGGTGTTTAGTAATCATGATCAAGCGTCAATAACGAGTTTGTCTCTACTTCTTTCAAACTAGCCTGTAAGCCCGCATCAAGGTAATGATTCAATTAGTTTTCATTTGATTTTGGGAGCTTTTTATTCAAGCACTTCAAAATCATGAGTTATTTCAACCCCGGCTTTTCCTAGCATAATCGCTGCCGAACAATATTTCTCTGCGGATAAGTTTACCGCTCGCTCCACCGCTGAGGTTTTTAGATCTTGACCACTAATAACAAAGTGTAAGTGAATTTTACTAAAGACACTAGGTATAGCATCAACGCGTTCAGCCGTAATTTGGACTTGGCAAGTGGCGATATGATTGCGGCCTTTTTGTAAAATCTGAACCACATCAAAAGATGAGCACCCCCCTAAGCCTAGTAAGATCATTTCCATAGGGCGCATGCCTATATTTCGTCCGCCATGATCGGGTGGGCCATCCATGATAACCGCGTGACCGCTACCCGTTTCGCCAACAAACATGACACCATCTACCCATTTAACCGTTGCCTGCATAAATTCTCTCCATTAAAAATCAGTAGACTAGCATATAACGAGTAATTATTCAGTCCCCCTCTTTGAAAAAGAGAGCTTAGGGACTATTTGTTAAATAAGTCCTTCTCGTTTTACTCTCCCTCAGCTTTTTAAGGGGAGGCCGTTGCCAGCATCATGGGGTTGTGCCATGATAAATTAATTCAATCAATCAAACCTAATCCTTACATCTAAGGGGCACGTAGAAAAAGTGTGGCATATGCCACGCTTTTTATAAAAAACTAGGTTAAATAACCTAGTTTAATTAATTATATTTATGATGATGGCTTGCAGCCCTCTAAAAACAAGGAATCTTAAGATTGGCTAGATTATTGCATTACAAATAACAACTGGCTAAGTCTCTTTATATAATGCTGCGCTTTTATTTGCAGGGTGCTTAAGTCTTATATTCTCGATGTGAGAGCAACTATCGAGTAATAGCCCCATTCATCTTTATGCAGGATTACAGCACGTTATGGTAAAACCTATCTTTGTTAACGTCGTTAAAAGCACTTTATTTTTAACCGTTATTATGTCATCGCTACTTTCCATTATTCCTTTTCAAAATGCTAGCGCTACTGCGGCTTTCTCACGCCAAACGGGTGAGCCTTGTGCCGCTTGTCATATGCAGTCTTATGGCCCTTGGTTAACCCAATTAGGTCAAAAGTTTAAGTTAGATGGTTATGTTGCTGGTAATGCTAATACTCTACCTGACATTCTTAATCCTCTCTCGGCTGAAGTGGTAGCGTCTTATACCAATACTAATGTGGGGGTGCCGGGGGGGACTTATTATAATAATGCCAATGGGCAATCAGGACGTAACAATAATGTTATGAACGATTGGAGCGCTATTTATTATACGGGTCGAGTTGCTAGCAAGATTGGTAGTTATCTACAGCTTAATATTAATCCTCAGGTAAGTTATTCAATGAACCTTGCGATGGCCGATATACGCTATGCGGATCATGCCAAAATTGCTGGCAGTGATGTGACTTATGGTATTAGTGTTAATAATGCACCCACTATGTCGGATTTTTGGATGACGACCCCAGCGTGGATGTATCCTTATACCGCTACATCTGGAGCACCAAAAGCAGCCGCGTCCCCGTGGTTGAATGCTTTAATGGCGGGGGCTAATACCGCTGGTGCTACGGCCTATACGATGATTAATAATCATCTATATTTAGAAGCGGGTGGTTATACTTCACAAGCGGCCAAGATGGCTCAAGGCTTAGGTGTTTGGGCCAACGCAACAGCGACAACACCATTAGGTGGTTTGATTGATGGTGGTGCACCTTACTGGCGTATGTTTTTACAGCATACGGTAGGGCCTCATACCATGATGGTCGGTACTTATGGCTTAGCCGCTAAAGTAGTGCCTATGTATCAAAGTGGTTATGGTACGAATAGTTATCAGGAATACAATGTCGATTCAAATTATTCTTATATGTTGAATGCTGATCATATGCTGATGGCCGCGTTTAGATATAGTCGCGATAACATGCAAATGAATTCCAGTGTACAACAAGGTCTTTCAGATAATGTGAATAATAATCTGGATACGGTGATGTTAATGGGGATGTGGACTTATAAGCAAACCTATAATATGACCTTAGCTTGGAATAAGATCTCGGGCACTACAGATGCTACCTTGTATAATTTAGAATCTGGTCAAGGTAACCCTGTTAATGCTATTACTGGTAGCGCTAACGGCTCTCCCAACACCAACTCCTTCATGTTAGGTGGAGATTATATCCCGTTCGGTAAAGGCACTTCAAAACTAGATCCTTATTTAAACCTACGTTTTTCACTACAGTATTTTGCTTACACGCAATTTAACGGCGCCGCATCAAATTATGATGGAAACGGTCGAAATGCCAGCGCTAATAATACCCTTTATTTTTCCACTAACTTCATGTTCTAAGCTGAGCTAATATGAAATTTAACTTAAATACTATGTCTTATTTAACAGCCACGCTGATGCTGGTGCTTTTGGGGTTTTCGGGTGCGACACAGGCCGTGAATGTAACAGGCAGCTGTCCTTCCGAGCATAATATGAGTATGGGCGCTATGACCCTGAGTAGCGACGTGAAAAAAGCGCTCGCTAATCGTGCCGATAAAGACTGTAGCAATTGCCACGGGACTGATGGTAATGGGGTTAATCCTAAAGATAACGTGCCCAATTTAGCCGGACAAGATTTTATGTATCTCTGTGCTTGGTTAAGTGAATGTCATAAAAAAGGCAAACAATGCGATAGCCATGAAGATATAGCCGCTCAAATGAGCGATCATGATATTGTCGGCTTGGCGATGTTTTATACCCATTTGCCTTCTAATAAATGGTAATCTATTCGATGAAAAATATAATGTTACGTACACTCATGCTACTTAGCTACGGCTTTTTGGCTTTAGTCATTACTAGCTGTTCGGTATTTGAAAAGAAACCTGCGGCCAATAATTTAGCCGCGGCTCAACAAACCGCATTTTATACTTGCGATAGTTGTCATGGCCCAAACAATATCCGTGTAGACGCTATGTCACCTAAAATTATTGGTCAGAAACAAACGTTTCTGGTTGAAAGGTTACGTGATTACCGTGATTTAAAACGTATTAATCCTTATATGAACGGAGTAGTGTCTAAAATGACTAATCAGGACATTGATAACCTCGCGACCTATTATTCAAACTACAAGCAACAACATTGAGATTAGGTAGGGTTGTTAATCACGACTCTATCATCATCATTAATCTATTGAGTAACCATGAAACAATTAGCCATTGGATTTTTAAGTTTAATAGCCATTGCTCAGTCCCTTAGAGCTGAACAGCCTCAGGATATTATCCTGAGTCATGCGCTACAGGCAAAGCAAGATAACGCCGACTTTTTAGGTTTTGATAGTCATCGAGGCGAGCAGTTTTTTAAGTCCCAGCATAATGGTGGCGATTGGAGTTGTGCTAGTTGCCATACCGATAATCCTACGGTAGCAGGTCTACATACGGTTACTAAAAAAGAAATAGAGCCTATGGCGCCTTCCGTTAATCCTGCTCGCTTTACCAATACCAGCAAGGTAGAAAAATGGTTTAAACGCAACTGTAAGGATGTGTTAAGTCGTGAATGTACTGCGCAAGAAAAGGGCGATGTTATTACCTATTTAATGTCTTTAAACCGATAAAAGATAATCGCTATGTCCAGCATCAAAGTATGGGATTTACCCACACGGTTTTTTCACTGGTTGTTGGTGCTCAGTTTTGTGGGCGCTTTTTTGACCGCAGAAAGCGAGCGTAATCGTGATCTACATGTACTATTAGGCTATACCGTTTTAGGACTGATAGTTTTTCGTTTACTTTGGGGATTTATAGGGTCGCGTTATGCACGATTTTCCAACTTTGTTTGTACTCCTAAAGTTGTTGTCTTATACCTTTGCCAATTAATTAAAAATCAAGCCCCGCATTCTGTAGGACATAATCCTGCTGGCGGCGTTGTGATAGTCTTGTTACTATTGTTCGGTATAGCCAGTAGTCTTAGCGGCTGGGCCGTTTATGAAGATATAGGTGCAGATAGTTTTACTGAGTGGCACGAACTGATTTCCAATGCCATGCTGGCGTTAGTTTGTATCCATGTCGCCGGGGTCGTGGTCAGTAGTTATTTGCAAGGTGAAAACCTCATCGCGGCAATGATCACTGGTAAAAAGCTAGGCGATGTTAATCAGGCTATTACCAGTAATGTGGCCAGCCTAGCTTGGCTAGTATTAGTTATGGTCATCGGTCTTTGGTTATGGGCTTGGCCCGCCGCTAAAGACCTGAACTGGCTACTACACATGATAGTGTGGTGGCAATAATATGTACTTCAGCTCTAGGCGAATCGCAGCAGGTAAACAAAACGTCTACGTTTTGTCGGGTAGATAAACATTTTTATAAGAAAAATAGGAGGGTATTCATGAGTTGGAGAGAGAGTAAAGATGAGGATGTTTATACCGACGATGAAGTTACGGCTCGCTTAGTCGATGAGTTGGCGCATTGGTATTTGGAAAATGGTTGGATTCGACGTAAATATAAGACCAGTGGCTGGAAAGCGACGTTGATGGTGGTCAATACTGTAGGCCATTTGGCTGAAGCCGCCTTTCATCATCCAGATTTGGCAGTGTCTTATGCCTTTGTCATCGTTAAATTAAAGAATCATGCGGCAAAAGGCATAACTAATAAAGATTTTGAGTTGGCTCAGAAAATTGAAGAGGTTGTGATGTGGCAGCCCGGTAAAAAAGCAGGTAGTGCATTAGAAGGCACACCTGATGATGTGCGCTTTAAATACCTTAAATATGATTGATTAGTCAATAGAGGTATTTGTGGTCGTGGAAGCTCCCGATTTCCGGCTACCATTTAAGGTGGGACACTTTTGACTATGAACAATCACTCTGAACCCATAAAGAGTAAGGGTGGTTACCGTTCTTCTAACGGGTTCAAAAAAGGCTGTCCCAGCTTAAAGGGGGGAGCTGATGTTTTAAAGTAGAGGTTTAGATGTAGAAAGTTAAGGCTAAACTAACGAAACCTTAATTACAATAGCCATTTTTCATCTATGGCGATAAAGCGGCTAGCGGCCTTAATCAAGGTAGGTGCGGTTAAAACCTGCACGCCATAGACCTCAGTTTCAACGGCATATTTATCACGCACTTTATTCAATAATAGATCAAAGTCACCATCACCTGATAATAAAATAATCACATCTGCATGTTCTGCATATTCAATGATATCGAGAGTAATGCCGACATCCCAATCGCCTTTTGCCGAGCCATCACTGCGCTGAATATAAGGTTTAAGTTTGACCTCAAAACCTATATTACGCAGGATTTTTTGAAAACCTAGTTGCTGACTATCGCCTTTATCAATAGCATAGGCAAAAGCGCCAACCACGGTTCTATTGGTTGTCGCTAGTGACCAGAAGGCACTGTAATTAAAATGTCGGCTATAGCTTTGTCGAGTGGTGTAATAAATATTTTGCACATCGACAAAAATAGCGACCTTTTGCATAGAACTATTTAATAAAAGAACAGCAGTAATCAGTCGCAGTAGTAACTTTTACGGTGAAAGCCGCATTAGCGGGCACATCAAAGGATTGGCCGCCGCTAATGGCTTGCCATTCATCGTTACCGGGCAATAAAACTTCAAGGTCACCCGCTAATATTTCCATGAGTTCTTTATCTGCGGTGTTAAAGGTATATTCACCAGGCAACATGAAGCCTAAGGTTTTTAAAGAACCATCCGCAAAACGAATAGTACGACTGCTGACTTTACCGTCGAAATAGACATTAGCTTTTTTGATGACGGATACATTAGTAAATTCTGACATGATTAATCCTTAGTAAATGTTGATAAGAGGCGCATGATAGCAGATTGTTAGCTCAATGTGTTTTGCGTACAATGAAAAGCCTAGGTGCGATAGCGCTGCTTAGGGTGCTGTGGAGTAGTTGATAACTAAAGTGCGTAGGCTTAAGTTGTTCACACCAGAGCTGAATCTGTTCAGTTTCTAAGTCCCCACCGGCATGGCCGGGATACGCCATGACGGTTAAGATACCATCAGTCGCTAATAAGGCTATGGCGGTATTTAAGGCACATAAGGTCGTATCTGTTTGCGTAATAATGCTTTTATCACCGCCGGGTAGATAACCTAAATTAAACATAATAGCTTTGATGTGGCCATGATGCTGTACAGGGATTTTTTCAGCCATTAGGGCATGACTTGCATGGATTAACGTAAGCCCTGTAATACCGGCACTATTGGCCTGAGTCGCGGCAATGGCGGCCTCTTGTATATCAAAACCAAAGACTGCTCCTGAAGGGCCAACTAGATGCATTAAAAACACGGCATCATGGCCATTGCCCAAGGTGGCATCAATAGCCACATCACTAGGCTTGAGTATTTCTTTGATGTGTTGGTGAGCGATGTTAGTGAGGGAAATGCGTTGCATAATAGCGTGCTATAGAAGAAGGGTAGGGATTAGAAGTTAATAAAGCATCCACAAACAGTTGGCAAAGTTTAGGTATTTGTAAACTACCTTTAGCACCAAAGCCGTTAAATATAAGGAGTTGAGGTAGTTTGGGATGCTCACCGATAAAGGGCTGTTTGTCTAAGGTACACGGTCGAATATTAGCCTGATGATCAATAATCGACAGTTCAGATAAATGAATGCCGCTGTGTTTAAGTGACTGTAATAACGCATTTTTAGCGAGTAAGGTGGGGACGCTATTAAGATGCTCGCGGTCAAAGCTGGCCCCTAATCTAATGCGCTGCTTATCTAAGGGAATTAACCAATCACCAAAATTGACGATCACATCAGGCAACTGGCTTTGGTGTTGCAGGGTTAAAATTTCACCTTTAACGAGTTGAAAGGGCAGCCACGAAAAGTTAGGGTTTTGAGTGGCATGATGGCCCTCACAAAAAATAATTTTCTTAAAGCTTATGTCTTGCCAGCGTAATGCAGCTAGTTGTATATCTTGATAGTTTACAGCACTCTGACGGTAACAGCCGCGTTCAATAAAGTACTGCTTTAAGCGGCTTAATAATAAGCGCGTTTGTAAATAACCGGTTTGTTGTTGCTCTAAATAACAGGGCGTCGCGCTGTTTAGATCAGCTGGAATAATCGCCTTTACATAGTCTTTATAAGCAAGATCAGCTAAGCGTTTATGTGCGTTAGCTAATAACAGCTCATTATCTAGCTGTCTTAACATGGGCTTTTCTATATAAAAGTCTTGCGAAAAAAACTGACTTAATTGTTCATAACAGCGCTTAGCACTGGGCAATAAGTGCTCGATATCCGCAGACTTGACCAAACGCATACCCGTTACAGGATTAATTAGCCCTGCTGCAACTTGGGACGCGTTTTCTAGGCCATTATCAACCACCATGATAGTGCAGCCCCGCTGTAAGAGCTCCCAAGCCAACAAACTACCGGCCAAGCCTAGCCCTATAATCAAGTAGTCGTGGGTTTTTGGCTTATTCATGAGACATTAACAACAGCGTTTAATACCGGTCCATTTTTCATCTTGCCATTGTTTAAAAAACTCAGCCTTAGTTAATAGCGGATGAGGCGCGTGCGCGTCAGTGCTTACCTGTTTTGCTGCATAATAAGCTAGATAGCGCTCATAGGCATCGTCACCAGAAAGACGGCGCAATAAACGCCACGCCTTTTTAAAACTATCAAGCATCAATCTCTTATCCAATCTTCAACTAAACGACTAGGGCTATGCGGAGATTCGGTTAGTGGTAAGACCGGTTGTCCGTTGAGAGTACGAATAACAACGCGCAGCATATCAAAAACGATCAGCCATAATAGACTAATAAAGAACATAGTTAGCCAAGCATCAAACTGTAAGTTAAAAATCAATTGCGGAGCAATCTTTGCCTTTTCTAGGGATAAGCTACCCGCACTCAATTTATCGGATAAATCATTAGCGGCAGCAAAAAAGCCGATACTGATATCGGTACTGCTGATCTTTTGATAAGCGGCTGTGCTGGTAATGATGATTAACCAAGTCAGTGGAAGAGCAGTAACCCACGCATATTTTTGTTTACCCGATTTAATTAAAATGCCTGTCGCTACGCACAGCGCAATAGCGGCCAGCATTTGATTAGCAATGCCAAACAAGGGCCACAAAATATTAACGCCACCGTTTGGATCAATGACACCGATATAAAGGAAATAACCCCAGCCAGAGACCACTAAGGCACTGGTGAGTATCACTGAGGGTGTCCAAGAGGTTTGCCCCATTTTAGGCCAAATATTGCCCAGCATATCTTGCAACATGAAGCGACCGACTCGCGTACCGGCATCTAAAGTAGTCAGTATGAAGATAGCCTCAAACATAATGGCAAAGTGATACCACAAGGCCAGTAGACTTTCGCCAAAGGCGTTGCCGAAGATGCTAGCCATGCCCACAGCCAGAGACGGTGCGCCGCCAGTACGTGCAAACAAGGTTTCTTCGCCCATTTGTTTGGCTAACAATTGCATCTGTTCGACGGTTACTGGATAACCCCATGAGGTTATTTTAGCGACGGCGCTGGCCGCATCGGCACCTACGACACCTGCACCACTATTAATGGCGAAAAATACGCCAGGCTCTAGCACGGTGGCGGCTATCATCGCCATGATGGCCACGAAGGATTCTAATAACATGCCGCCATAACCTATCATGCGAATATCACGCTCATTACTGAGTAACTTAGGCGTAGTGCCGGAGGCGATGAGCGCATGAAAGCCAGAAATCGCACCACAAGCAATGGTAATAAAGACAAAAGGGAATAGCTTGCCGCCAAATATCGGGCCTGTACCATCTATAAAAGGCGTGATAGCCGGCATTTTAATGCTAGGTTGCAGCATAATAATAGCAACAGCCAATAAGGTAATGGTGCCGGCCTTCATATAGGTCGATAAATAATCACGCGGTGCTAATAACAGCCATACCGGTAAAATAGCCGCAGCAAAGCCGTAAGCCATAACCCACCAGGCGAGTGTCAAACCTTCGCGATCAAAGACGATGCGCAAGGTTTCATCAGCGTCTATGAACCTACCGCCGGCTACCGACAATAACAGTAAAACCACCCCTATTAATGAAGCCTCCAGTACCTGACCGGGACGTAAATAACGCATATACACACCAACGATCATGGCGATAGGAATCGTGGCCGATACCGTAAAGGTTGCCCAAGGACTATGCTTCATGGCATTCACGACCACTAGACCTAAGACAGCAATTAGAATGATCATAATGGTAAAGGTGCCTATTAGTGCGGCGCTGCCACCTAAAGGCCCGAGTTCATCACGCGCCATTTGACCTAAGCTTCTGGCGTTACGACGTGTCGATAAAAATAAGATCACCATATCTTGTACACAACCACCGATGACTGCGCCTAAAATAATCCATAAGGTTCCGGGTAGATAACCAAATTGCGCGGCCAAGGTAGGACCTACTAAAGGACCTGGACCTGCAATCGCCGCAAAATGATGGCCGAAGACCACCCATTTATGGGTAGGTACAAAATCACGGCCATTATCGAGTCGTTCGGCGGGTGTAGCCCTGCTTTCATCAACGACTAATACGCTGGCCGCTAGCCAAGCGGCATAAAAACGATAGGCTAGGGCATAAACACATAACGCAGCAGTAATAAACCAGAGGGCGCTGATGTTTTCGCCGCGATTTAAGGCGATAGCACTGAGAGCAAACGCACCTAACAGGGCAATCAATAGCCAAGGGATTATTTTTAAAAACCTATTCATTTAGCAATTCCGGTCATTTTTGTTGGATAAGATGTAGTAGATAGTTGTTGATTTTATCAGCGACAATGTACCGCATTTTTCGGTAACTGAGGGAGTTTTTTGGCAGGGCGATTCAAATGATGTAAGTTAATAAACTATTTTGAGGTAGCAGGGGTATCTGTTTTACATTATCTATCTGATGTTACTTAGCCATTCAGCGGTTTATAAAAAAACAAATAATGAGGTCGCTATCGCGACGATTTAGTATCGGCTTATCGCACCCGAAGGCGAGATACTTTCTTTTGTGCTTAACAATCAAACCGCTGCGTATGTTTTGAGTTTAGTCAATGATGGCTTAAATGCACTGCGTAAAGATACAGCCCTGCAACATGACTTAATACCTATCAGGGGGGGGCAACGCATCCAGCCGTGGCCGAGGCTTTTGCTTTAACTTATAGTGAGCCACTACAGACCTTAACGGCCACCAACTTAAGACGGGATGGTTTAGCTTAACGGTTCACTTTTAGACATCGCTCTCCTAAACGCAGACAAAAGGCGAAAGGTTAAAGGCAAAGGGTTAAGCATAGTATCTGCCACGGCCTAAGTTGCTAGCCTCTTAGGCTTAATCTTTCGCCCTGTGCCTTGAGCCTTTCGTCTGAGTTAAAGCTGTCCCGCCTTAAGTTGCTAACCATAATTTTTGACCAGTACCTAATCAAAGATACCAACAACTAAGGCGTACAGTTAATGACCACCTCATTACTATAGTGACCTATCTCTTTGTCTTTCAAGACATAAATAGCACAGTAGTGACGTAACTCAGGTTGACCTGGCTCTAATAAAGGTCGCCTATCTATAA
>CAIVYW010000257.1 GCA_903910205.1 uncultured Methylococcaceae bacterium
ACCCAGACTAAAGGTTCTGCTAAATCTTGTGCTAAAAACGCGTTTAGAAAATGAATCAATAAATTACGATTCTCTTCTGAGCCTAACAAAGCTTTAAAAACGCAATCTATTTTGGGGTCGATGGCATGACGTATGAGAAAGGGATTAACTAATCAGCAATGGATTTAATGGCTTGATTGTAGAGAATCCCCGTTTGAGTAGCAATGAAATAATGATGACTCACAATGCTAAAAAATGACGATACCCTGATTTCATCGATTGATAACCTTGTACCGCGTTGCTTCATCGAGGCTACTTGCTGTCCACTTCAAGATGTTGAAGCAGGACTTAAGGGACCGCAATAATTGCATGCAAATTATCATAAGCTTATTATTTGCGGTTGACCTTTAAATTAAATATTCATTAAGTAAATGTCTAAATAATGCCATATATGCATAATCAGTTAATAACCTATCATCAAATTTTTTCAATTGTTTATATTTATCAAATACAATTCTTGCTGCAGCTCCAGTGCTCGCAATGGGTAAAATTATTGCATTAGGATTAGAGATTGAAAACATCTCAAATTCGTCTTCAATACCTTCCATCCCACCGATAAATATTCCTGCTTTGAAGTTATGTTCTTCAAACATTTTTTCTCTCATAATCAAAATACTTTCTTTTTGAGTATCGGATTTTTGTGTTAACACTATATTTTCAAATACAAAATTATCCGCTGAAAAAAATTTTTCAAAATATAATGACTGATACAAAGTGATATGCTCCTTTACATTAGCACTCATGCTATCCATCACAAACCTTATTAATGGTGTAATAGACGGATGTCCACCCCAAACCAAATGAGCTTTCGGAATTACAACAGTTGCTAAGGCACGAATAGCATCCCTAATTGCTAATATATCTGCAGTATCATAATATTTCTTATCCCTTTCAGAATAAGGAATACTTGCAGAGAGAAATATTTTATTTATATTGTCAGTAACCATTGTTCTACATCAACAGTTTTAATTGATTTTATTGGAAGATAACTATCTAACCAATCCAAGTGCTTTAACCATTTTTCTCGAATATTTCTATGGTCGTACAATAGATAAATATCTACTACTACGTTTGATTTAATTCGAGAAACTAATTCAATGGATTGATTGTAAGTGAATGCTTGTGGAACACCAACTGTCGGAATAACTATATGTTTTTTTCCATTAGAACTTGTAACAGTTATGAATTTTTCTGACTGTAAATCCGCCTTTATTTTGCCACACGAAGAAGAAATAAACTCAGTTATAATGTTATCTCGCCTTGAAGCAAGGCTCCTTGCTCTTAATGATTCTATCTGAGCGACAACTATTTTAGCGGTTTCATCTTTAAGTGTGTTTTCATGAAAATCTGAGTTTTTTAATTGGTAAGGAATGCTTATTTCTGCTTCTCTTTCTAACGTGTGACCTGGCCAAATCAATTGCAAAATACCAATTGACATTGAATTGGCTTTTGCAAGTTCTTCAGTAGTCCAGTTGCTTTTGAGAAATCCAGGCGTATTAAGTAATACGACAACATCAGTATCAGCCATTCTATGCCAAAGTTCTTCTTGAAAAGGTTCCCCTGGTCTAATACTGTGTGTGTCTAAAAAAACATCGAATCCATTTTTTTCGAGTTTCTCAAACAATTGAATAGCTACAGAGCTAGATTCGTCTCTTTTGTAACTGATAAAAAGCCTTCTTGAAAGTCTCAATAGACTTAAACCTTCAAGAATACACGCAACAAGCTTTTCTACTTCGTTTAATGAAGGCAATTCAAAGCCATTTATATTTTTAAGTGATGCTGGGGTTGATTTTCCAAATTCGTTTAAATCAGTCACAACAGGTAATACTAATGTTGCGTCTTTTAACAAAGAATCAAGTATACATAGATCTTTAAATTCACCTATAGTATTGCCAAAATATAAGCAAAATGCAGGCGCATTCTTCTTATATTCCGTATAAAAATTACTATCCTGTAGAACAAGAATTGATTCCTTATTTAAACCTAATTCAGCAACATGGCGAAATAGAGCTTCAAGAATATTTCCTATTAAGGAATTCTTGTCGCCAATCAAAATGACTTGATATTTTGTCACCATCATTACTTCCTATTAATCCAATCTTTTAAGGGTGTTAATATTTTAGCATCTCCCTTATGTATAGGTGGCTTGCTTACATAATATCCTGCACTTATTCTTGAGCCATTGCTATATGTGTTTGTTCCATCTTGATAATCAATAGTTGGATATATTTGAAGGTATTCATTGCCCTTATAATAGTAATCAAGCGATCCCTTTTCTTTCATGGGTAAGATTGCAATATTTTCAATGTATTTATGGGTATCGCCAATTCCAAGCTCCCAATTACACCAAAATGATTCAATGGCTTTGTCCGTAGCTAATAGAACAAATTTGTTACAGTATTTAATTACCTCTTTTATCCTATGAGCAGTTTCGCCCGAAGTCTGATTGGGCATTTTGTTATCCATACTATCAAGGTATATTTTAACCCCCAATTTTCTTAATTCGCCCATTACGCCTTGTAAATCTTTCAAGTCATCATGTTTGTGCGATAAAAATATTGTTGGTTCAGGAGAAAAAGCTGTTATAGAATCTAAAATCTTAGCCTCATTGAAAGATTCCATAACAACCGATTCTTGAATAATGCTTCTGTCAAAGTGTCCTCTTTCAAATATCATAAGTTTACTTCCTTTGGTTTATGGCCTTTTCTACCCAACAATACCTTCGCCAATTAATATGAACAATTTATAGA